>CAIKZE010000202.1 GCA_903831825.1 uncultured Lentisphaeria bacterium
AGAGCTCCGCTCAACGGGACTCCAAAGTCTCGGCGGACGACTGTCCGTCTGGTAATGCTGGCCGCATGGGCGAAACGGCCAAGAGAGAAGTCAGAAGTCAGGATTCAGTAGTCAGAATGGGAGCCATGAAATCAGAAGATTGGAGCCAAAAGAGCTCTGCTCAACGGCACTCCAAAGTCTCGGAGTCGGGCGGTTGTGACAGAGCACAACCCTCCATTGCGGAACACTGTTCCGCTCAATGGGACTCCAAAGTCTCGGAGTCGCCGGAAGACGATGGGATCTATGGGTCCTATGGGACCTATGGGCAGAAGACTGAGAAAAGCGACAATATGTCCGCTCAACGACACTCCAAAGTCTCGGAGTCGGGCGGTTGCCCGCCCGTTGCATCCGGGTTTGGTAGCCGCATGGGCGAAACCGCCAAGAGAGAAGTCAGAAGTCAGGATTCAGTAGTCAGAATGGGAGCCATGAAATCAGAAGATTGGAAACAAAAGAGCTCCGCTCAACGGCACTCCAAAGTCTCGGCGGACGACTGTCCGTCTGGTAATGCTGGCCGCATGGGCGAAACAGCCTATGCTCAAGGGCACTCCAAAGTATCGGAGTTGTCTGGCCTATCCCAGTCTTCCCAGTCTTCACATAAGAGGACATCTGCTCAAAGTCTCTCCAAAATGTCGAGAAAGGAGCGTCAGCGTCTTTTGAGGAATAGACAGGAAGTCGGCAATGAAAAATGATACGCCACATGTTCAAAGACTATCCAAAGTCTCGGAGTCGGGCGGTTGTGACAGAGCACAACCCTCCATTAAAAACGTATTGAACCAGTCCACAATTCTAAATTTGAACAGCAGATTGACATCAATCATCCCGTTCCGGCAAACCGGAGCGGGACAACTGCATATCAGGGAATTACATTTCGGGGCAGCCCAAATCGGCAACTACAGGGGATCTGGCGGCTCTGGTTTCGTCCATCCGTTTTACCGGAGTCGTCAACGGGGCCTGCTGGATTTGTTCCGCATTCGTTTCGGTCATTTGGGCGATTTCGATCATCGCTTCGATAAAGCTGTCTATCGTGTCTTTCGACTCGGTTTCAGTCGGCTCGATCATCAGCGCTTCCGGCACAATCATCGGGAAATATATCGTCGGCGGGTGATAACCGCGGTCAATCAGAGCCTTGGCGATATCCAGCGCGTGAACGCCTTTGGCAACCTGACGGGTTGCGGAAAAGACACATTCATGCATCGAAAAACGATCATATTTCTGGTCGTAATAAGGCGACAGGCGACAACGGATATAGTTTGCGTTAAGCACCGCGTTTTCACTTACCCTTCGGAATCCTTCCTTGCCGAGAGTCAGCATGTAGGCATAGGCGCGCAGGATAATGCCGAAATTGCCATAGAACGGCGCGATATAGCCGATGCTGTCCGGATAGTCATATTCCAGCGCATAAGTGCCGTCGGAACGTTTGGCGACGCGGGAAACCGGCAGATACGGAACCAGCTTTTCCGCCACGCCGACCGGACCCGAACCGGGGCCGCCGCCGCCGTGCGGGGTCGAAAACGTTTTGTGCAGATTGACATGCATCACATCAAAGCCCAGGTCGCCGGGACGGATCCGCCCGATAATGGCGTTGAAATTGGCGCCGTCGCAATAGCACAGGCCGCCCGCTTCATGAACCAGGCGGCAGATTTCCTTGACGTTGCGGTCAAAAAGGCCCAGCGTATTCGGGCAGGTAAGCATCAGGCCGGCAACTTCCGGGCCGAGATGTTTTTTCAAATCTTCCAGATCCACGTTGCCTTCGCTGTCGGAGGCAATTTCCACAGTCTCGAAACCGGCAACCGCCGCGCTGGCGGGGTTGGTGCCGTGGGCGGCGTCCGGGATCAGCATGATTTTGCGCTTTTCATCTTTGCAGTCTTTGTGATAAGCGGCAATCAACATGCAGCCGGTCAGTTCACCATGCGCGCCGGCCAGCGGCTGCATGGTGCAGGCGGAGAATCCCAGCAATTCGCTGAGGATGCGTTCCGCTTCGTAAATCACCGCCAGCGCACCCTGGGTAAGCACGCCGCCGTGCCGCAGTTGCGGCAGCAGCGGATGCAGTTCGGCGAATCCCGGCAGCGCCGCGATCCGCTCATGGAATTTCGGATTGTATTTCATGGTGCAGGAACCGAGCGGATAGAAATTGGTGTCCACTCCCATATTTTTACGGCTCAAGGCGGTAAAATGACGGATTACTTCCTGTTCGGACACTTCCGGCAGTTCCGCGGGTTTTTTCCGGCGGAATTGTTGCGGAATGGCGTTCACTTCCGGCACATCGGACTTCGGAATGGAAGATCCTTCGCGGCCGCTTCTGCTTATTGAGAATATCAGTTTCACAGTACCGCCTCCAATGCATTGGCCAGGGCTTTGATTTCTTCCCTGGTGCGTTTTTCAGTCACCGCGATCAGCAACTGGTTCTTCCGGTCGGGATAATAACGTCCGAGCGGGAATCCGGCGGCAAAACCTTTGTCAATCATCTTGCCGACCACTTCCGCGGCATCCACGGGCAGACTGATGACGAATTCATTGAAGAACGCCTCGCCGCCCACCGGTTTCACGCCGTCTATTTTCAGTATTTCGCCGCGGGCAAAGGCGGCTTTGGCGGCGCAGAGTTCAGCGACGTCAATCAGCCCCTGCTTGCCCATGCAGCAGAGATAAACCAGCGCGGTAAGCGCGCAGAGATTTTCGTTGGAACAGATATTGGACATGGCGGCGGCACGGCGGATGTGCTGCTCGCGGGTTTGCAGCGTCAGCACGAAGCCATCCTTGCCGTCCAGGTCAACCGTGCGCCCGCAGATTCGGCCCGGCATCTTGCGCATGTATTTTTCCGTAGTGGCCATGAAGCCGAGATACGGACCGCCGAAGCTAAGCGGAATTCCGATGCTCTGCCCCTCGCCGGTAACAATGTCAAAACCCATTTCTCCGGGCGGGGTCAGCACCGCCAGCGCTATCGGATAGCAGGAACAGACCGCCAGCGCGCCTTTGGCATGGGCATGGGCGGTAACGTCCTCCCATGCTTCAATCGTGCCGAAAACGTTCGGATACTGGACAATTACGCAAGCGGTATTTTCAGTAATCGCCTCCATCAAACGCTGCTGCGCGGAATCATCGGTACCGGACGGAACTTGAATCAGTTCAATGTCCAGATTGCTGCTGTAACATTCGATCATCCGGCGAAAAATCGGCGATACGGCCTCGGAAATCACCGCCTGACGGCGGCGGGTAATTCTGCCGGCCATCATCATGGCTTCGAACAGTGCGGTGCCGCCATCGTACAGCGAGGCGTTGGCAACGAACAGCCCGGTCAGCCGGCAGATCATCGACTGGTATTCATAAATGACCTGGAGCGTCCCCTGCGAGGCCTCCGGCTGGTACGGCGTATAAGCGGTGTAGAATTCGGAGCGTCCGGTGATTTCGCCGACGGCGGCGGGGATTATGTGGTCATAATATCCGGCTCCGAGAAAATTTACGAGTTGAGTGGCGTTTCTGGCTGCAAGTTCATTGAGATGTCTGACCACCTCATATTCAGACAGCCCGGAATGCAGAGAGTCCAGAGACGGCGGCGGAAAATTGATTTGCGCCTTTTCCCACATCTGCTCAAAACTGTCGCAACCGATAGTCTTGAACATTTCCCTGACATCCGCCTCGGTATTGGCAATGTACGGCAATTAAACATACTCCCCTGTTAAAATTCATGCAATAAAAAGAGACAAACCCGGCTTTCTCCGCTGAAAGAAAAAACCGGGTTGTAAATCATAATCAGACTCTCAGGACAGTTCTTTCAGATACTTTTCATAAGCATCGGCGTTCATCATGTCGTCAAGCTCGGAGGTGTCAATATTGGTGAGCTTGCAGAGCCAGCCTTTGTCTTCGGGGGATTCATTAATCAGGTTCGGCTCATCTTCGAGCGCATCGTTGATCATAACCACCGTCCCGCTGACCGGGCTGTAAATGTCGGAGGCGGCCTTTACCGATTCGACTACGCCGAGGGTATCGCCGACGATGAAATCATCATCTTCGGACGGCAGTTCGACGTAAGTGATGTCGCCCAGTTGTTTGGCGGCATATTCGGAAATGCCGATAGTTGCTTCTTCGCCATGGATTTCAACCCATTCATGATCTTCTGAATAATACTTCATTTTACATATCTTCCCTTATTTAATTTTAATGTAATGCAAAATTATTTGAAACACTGCATTTAAACATTTTAAAGATAAAATTCAAGGATAAATCCAAAAATTTACAGTTTTTTTATAGTTTTTTCCTGGCTGACCCGTTTTTATTAAATGGAAGTTCACAGACCGTTCCCGGTATCTGCGCCCTGCCGGCTTCCAGGATTACCTTGCCGCCTAACTCAATTCCGGCGTCAACATTGATATAGGCCATCGCGACCGCCATGCCGAGCGACGGCGCAAACGCGCCGGAAGTGACCTTGCCGATCACCGTGGCGCCGTCCAGGGCAAATACCATTGCGCCTTCACGCGCGGCGCGGCGGCCGTCAAGCACGATTCCGACCAGCTTTTTCGCCGGCGCGTCTCCGACCAGCGCGTTTTTACCGATGAAATTGCGGTCCGGGTTTTCATCCAGTTTAAGCATATCGGCATAACCGGCGTCAAGTGGAGTGGTCTCCAGATTCAGTTCATGCCCGTAAAGCGCGTAACCCATTTCCAGACGCAGCGTATCCCTGGCGCCGAGCCCGACGGGCTTCACATTTTTCAGATTCAGCAGATACTTCCACATCTCAACGGCTTTATTGGCATTGAAGTAGAGCTCAAATCCGAGTTCCCCGGTATAACCGGTGCGGCTGAGCAGGCATGGAATGGAATGAATGAATGTTTTGGTCCAACAAAAATATTTCGGCAGAGCCGCGATATCCAGACCGGCTTCGACCAGTGCGTCAGCGCTCTCCGGCCCCTGCAAGTCAATTTTCGCGGTATTGTCGGAGACATCCGTGAATTCAATGCCTCTCGGCAGATTGGAGCTGATTTGTTCCGCATCACCAAATCTGGTGCCGGCGTTGACCACAATGAAAAAATCATCTTCCCCCATGCGGTAGACGATTAAATCATCCATGACTTTGCCGTCGGGGTTCAACAGGAAGTTATAGCGGCAGACCCCGACTTTCTGGTCGCATACCGGACGGGCCAGAATATGATCGAGCGCCGCCGCCGCGCCTGCGCCTTTTACGGTAAACTCGCCCATGTGGCAGATGTCGAAAATAGCAACATGCTGCCGGGTATGATTATGCTCGGCAATAATTCCTTCCGCATATTGCACCGGCATGTTCCAGCCGGCGAACGGCACCATTTTGGCCCCGGCGAGCACATGCTGTTCGCACAAAGGGGTGTTCTTCATTTCTTCTTCTGACATACTAGCGCCTCATTTCGGCATTTTACATTATTAATTATTAAACGCAGGGGAATTATATATCCGTTTAAAGCAAAGTCTAATTTTGAAATATAAAAATCGTTTATTTTTTTATTAAGATTGTCATTTTGGCATTGACACCGGACAATTTAAACGGAGCCTCCTGACGCTCAACTGATCTCGATGACCTGCCAGTTGCTTTCGGGGTCCCGTCCGGGCATTTCCAAACCGGCATGAACCTCCCATAAATGCCGGGCCAGCCTGCCGTTGAAAGAGGGCTGGCATTCTTCCGGGACAGTAAAGGAATACTCCCATTCGTATTCCTCATTGGCGTCAAGCCGCTGCGGACCGTCAACGGTATAGTCCTTCACATAATTGTCAAAACTATGCTCAATATCAATGAAATCCGCTTGTTGCGTGGCCATATTTTGAAACTGGTAGCGCGGAATTTCCACCTCTTCAAAAGACCTGACTTTCAGATAGACCCGGTCTATGTCAATCGCTTCCGCGCCGACAAAGACCCGGATGACAACCGGAATTTCATTACCCCGTAAACCGCCGTCGCAGTCGATTGCGATTTTCGCCCAGCCGCCCGTCAGAGTGTTCTTAAGCTTTGAAAAAAATCCCATAGCCCTACTCCTTATCTTTAAATATGTTCTCCGTGCCAATTATGAATACCATTGCATAAGGTTTTTTCAATAGCGGAAAAAGAGAATGAAAGGCATAATTGATAGTGTCCACAAAAAAATCTTTTTTCCCCTGTTCAAGGAAAATCGGGATAGTTCTGCAAAATAATTATCTGTTTTTCTATAAAAAAACATCAGCAACAAAGAATCAGAAAATTCTTCGCACTGATTCAGCCTGAAAATCCTGCTCATGCGATTTTTTTCAAGAAAAATATATTCTTCGCGCTTGTTTTTTTTGTTTCAAATATTATAAGTATAGATATTTATAATAT
>CAIKZE010000203.1 GCA_903831825.1 uncultured Lentisphaeria bacterium
GCGATCAACACCCTGGAGTGCGTGGGATTAACCCGTCGTCACCAGATTGCCCAGGAAAAGGATATGGGTAAGGCCGTGAAGTTGTTGAGCAGAATGGGTCGGCCAAGAAGTTAGGTTGTAAAACAAGAAGAGCGGGTGCTCTTTTTGTTAGCGGTCAGAGTGTTGTCAGCAACTATCTACGCCGACTGCTGCTTCTTCCACCACACTGTCCCCCTCCAAAAAGCAAACCGCCAAATCCTTAAACTCGTTTTGCCTTTGGGACACTGATTCATTCGGGAAAACCACCCGTTCAATCAAATTCCATGCCCTTGTGGTTCGCCAGTGAAAAGCTTTCATATATTCGTCTCCTAAGAATATTTAAGATCATTCTAGCAACTTAGAACAAGACTGAAGAATAAAACACATTCAACATGACAGGCGGTTTACCGGCAGATTCCGCCTTGTGCTATTGTCTAAAATTAAAGTGGTGGCGGAGAGTGCACCTTGTGCTTGGTGAGCGTCAGGAAGTTGTCGGGCGACATTGGGGTCCATCCGTACTCAAAACCTGAATTTGTGACAAGTTGCTTAAATTGATTAAAGATGTGGAAAGAATCACCATATACCCAACAAACAATATAAGAATCCTGATTCGAAATTGCGCGTAAAAGTTTTACTGCTGCGCGGATATCAATGCCACGACCTCGGATTGGCTTCACTTTAATATCATCGTCATCTTGTGGCTCAAAGGTCAGTGCAGAAGTATTATGATTAAATGAGTCAGATGGGTCATGCACAAAATAAAGCTGACCGTAGCGAATCATAACGGAAAACGAGGTTTTAGATTGGGTAGTTTCCCTTGGTAAACGCAGTTTCAAAACGTGTTCCTGGCGCTCGGTTTTGGCTTGATTCTGTAAATCAGTCAGACGCGTCTGTAAACGTTGTAAATTCTGGCGGGCGGCGGCCAAATTATTCTCTTGATTAGTTTTTGCACGCCTTTCTGAATCTAGTTGTGTACGCAGCTCTTTAAGGCGGTCTTCGGGATCCTGTTGTGTTGTGTTACTAAGGTCCAGAAGTGATGCATTGAGACGTGTAGTATTTCCGCGTAACACCTCCGCATCGTTGCGTAAAGCATCACGCTCTGCGACCAAGCGGACTCGAGTCGCTAAGTCTGAATTTGCTAACAACGCCTGTTGTTGGGCATTCACTTGTTGTGCCAGCTCAAGATCGTGCTGTGCTAGCGCAATACGGCGTTCCTGTAGCTCAGTGTTCAGTGCTACTAGACGTCCGGCGTCTTGGACAACCCGAACTTGACTGGAAAACAATGCGAAAAGAATGGCGATGAGTAGCATCCCCCCAAATGCATTGCAGATCGTATCTAGTAACAGCCAGAGACTGTCGCCAGAATTATCATCTCTTAGTTTCATGCGTCATTCCTGCCTAGAAAAAATGATTTCGGTACCCTCTTCAAGGGCGTCATAGCCGATTTCATAATTGGCATCTTTTGCGATCTCTCGCATCTGCTCAAAAGCGAGAATGCCCGATGGTTTGACATAAAATACAGTATAGAAATTTAAAGGGTCATACTGCTTCAATGCGGTCTGAAATTCTTTCTCCAAATGGGTAGTGGCGATTCGTACGGTTTCAGACGGCTTATTAAATCTTTCAATTCGAATCGCGCGTTCGGCGACCGTAATTAATAACGGTTCTTTGCTGGTTTGGGAAAGATCAGGAATAAGCCAAAGTTTGTCTCGCAGGTTTTTGGCAGCGAGCAATTCAGCTTCGGCTTGCTTGACTCGGTTTTCCTCAAGCGTCATCTCTGCCAAAATAGCATCGACGGATGGTTGGAGTAGGAGGGTTTCGTCTTTGATTTTCTCTATCTGTTTTCGTAAATCAGCTAATCCGAGAACGATATCTCTCTCGATTCCGATTTGGTTCAATTTTTTGACTTCTCCTTGAAGTGTATCCCGCTGTTGTCGTTGTGCTTGATTGGCCTCCTTTAAATCAGCAATTTCCGATTGCAGGCTCGCCAGTCCCGGGGCAGATTCAGCAGCCGATAGTGAACGCTGCGTCATTTCGTTTTCCGTATTTAAACGGCTGAGATCATCTAACAGATGCGCTAATTCTTTCTGTCGAGTTTGTTCTGCCACGGTGCTACTAGGATGACTCGCTGGGATGGTGTTGGCTTGGGTGGCCAGCATTAACGTTATAAGAATTAAAATCCCGAGGACACAGGTGAAAATGTCCACAAGGAAAAAGAAGTTTACCGCCTGCATGCTCGACTGCCGTAACGAGCTAGCCATAAAATTATATTAATCCGTTAATCGCAATTTTGACACGAGGTTGGCATGGCAATAATCGCTGCATTCATCAAGAAATTTTGATTCTTCGTGTTGCAGATGCGTCATGTATAATTGGATAATTAGGGTGGCCACCAGCGCAACAAATGTTGTCTCAAAGGCGGTCGACAAGCCGGCCGTTGTGGCGCGCAACGAGTCTTTGATGGCGTTTAAATCTCCACTGGCTTCAAGTGCTGCGCCAAACCCGCCAATCGCCACGCTTAATCCCAACACTGTTCCAATGAATCCGAGGACCGGAGTGGCCCAGACAAAACCGCTGACCATTTTATAGCTGGAGGCGGCCTGTTCTTCATCGTATTGGGCTTGCGTGCGCAAGATGTTTGCTGCCTCGCTGATATTGCCAATATTGCGTAGGTTTGAGAGGGCACGTTCAATTCGATTTAAAAGCACGAAATTACGCGGATCATCTACCAAAGCATGCAGGCGTTTTAATACTTCGGGTGCGGTCCGTCGATCGAGCACAAAGCCTGGTTCCTGTGGAACTGCAGCTAGATTTAAGGCGCGGCGTTGATAGGCCAGCTTTCGCCATTTTACGGTCAGAATTGCGATCGCCCAGAAAAACAAAATAACGATGGGATACGGAATTAACCCGTGTGTTAAAAACATATTCGCGACAAACGCCGTTTGTTGAAATGGTTTTAGACAATAAACAACACCTAAATAAAATCCTGCGGCGAGCAGGAGTGCGGCGAGGAATGTGAAGAGTTTATTACAACTTGTAAAACGTCCACCACGAAAGCCAAAACGCTGCTCCAAATCTTCTTGAACCCAATTGAGGAGTGGGTCTGACATTACGGTGGCGGCTTCTTTTGACACTGTTTGGTCGGTCATAGCGAAACTCCGATTGTAAGGCTTATCTTTCAGATTTGGCTTCGATTAATGCTTGGATTACGTGACTAACGTAGGCGGCAGATTCTTGGTTGATATCTTGTCCTTCAATAACGGACCGTTTAAATGGAATCTGATAACGCTGTCCGCTAATTTCAACAACGCCCCAAATATAAACCCGATTTAAAAAATAGTAGATAATCGCAATTACCCCACACACTAAAGCACCGAGCAACATTATCAAAATCAAGGTGCCCTCGCTTATTCTAACAAACATCCGAATATTAGGGATAATCGCGTTGAGCAAACCGAGACAAAGGAAGAAAATGATAATTGCCTTACCCCACGGTTTTTTGTAGCCCCAAGAACTTGAGCTTAATTTTTCCAGCGGAACGAGTACATGTTCCTCGCCGGCAAGAGAAGATTGACGAAACTCTAAACGACTAGAGCTTACAAGTAGCGAGGTCGTGGCCGCAATGTCCATGAGATTTAATAGCCAGGCAATAATCCCCGATTGCCGACCATGGATTACGACAAAATGATCCTCATCATCCACTGGATTGACGTCGACTTTCCACTGTTTCAGTACATAGGTTCCTAAAGCCATGGCTGTATTCTCTCTTTTAAAATTGATTATGATTTTCGACGCAATTGTTCTTTAAGTCTATCGATTGGGTTTTTTGACTTTAGTTTCGATAGATTATCGGGCGGCTGCAAGTTTTGGTTGGGGGAATCGGACTGCGAGCGTCCTAGCAGTGTCGGACGCTTTTTAATTTCATTCAGTTCTGTTTTTGCATCTTCAAGTTCGATTTGCTTCTCATCCAGTTCATCTTGAATTTTTTTGAATCGAACTTTCTGACGCTCCTGCTCTTGTGGCTGTAATCCCAAAAATACCCGCGCTGAACGCCATTGTCCATCCACTTGGATTTCGTGAGCCAAGCTTAATTCCTGGCTCGTTACTTTCTGCGTAATGACATCTTTTGTAAATGGGCCAAATTGCTGCCCCTTCCAACGAACTAAGTACGTGGTCTGATTCATGGTTTTAGTTCCTTTTGAAATAATGGCGGTAGATAATCTTTAATGAAGTCTGATTGCCAATCTAAGTGTGCGTTTTCACTTGTTATACGTAACAGTTCAGAAGGTTCTCGACCACTACAGAATAGCGGACTGAATGGCTGGGGTTTGTCTAGCGGCACTGTTCCATTTGCGTGGCTCGACCAGAGCAAGCTTAGTTGCAGTTCATTTGCATTTAATCCCCAAATACTATGACTACGTGTGCCTTGATTTAACAAAACCGGTTCTCCATCTGCCCCTACATACCCAGCATACTTCATACCGGCTGCATGTGTTTCGGTAAATAGTCTTTCAAAAAAATGCGCTTGTCTTACATAGGACATTGATTGAGTGCGGCCGTAAAAATCGGATAGCTTCTTTTCCCAAATTTGTATTCGAATCGGTAGCATCCAATCACTACTACGAAGTTCATCCGCTCCTAGTTTTTTTAGCGCCGCACGATCATTTTCCATCATGGCCATTACCTGCCCTCCCCATGCATATGGTCGAATCGCCATAATTTTGAGTAGTCTAAAATGAACATATGCCTTGAAAAGTGGGCTGATGCCCTCTCGTGCGCGTAACTCATCGAGGACTGGGAGCAGCGAGTGTTTAAACTTGTCTCCACTATCATTAATCCACGAGTCTAAGCCGATTACTCGGAGGGCGAGTGCCTCGGCGCAAAGTCCCCCACGTTGATCCAATTTGCTCTCGGTAATTGGTTCGTTAGAAGAACATTGGCACTTGAAGTTGATTTCCGTAAAATCGACACCGACTGCATCCGTTGTTGGAATAAATGCCATGGCGGTAAAGCGCAAACCAATGGAGTCAAGAATCGGTTTGCGCCATGGACCGCGAGTGTAAATAATATTACTACCTATCAATGGTGAACACTGAACCTTACCATCATCGGTAACGGGCATCTGATACCGGTAAATATTTCGTAGATTGTCGTCATCGCGAAGATTAAGCCATTGTGAAAGTTCCGCAGGCATTACTTCCGTTGGTAAGCTCGACTGCAGGGGGTTTTTAATCAGTGCCTGCCATCCGTCCGCATCATTTGGCATTAAAAGCAGCCGCTCTACTTCCAATTCGGTGAGTTTTGTGCCGCCAACCTTCCGTGCTGCGCGTACTTCAGTCAGTTGATGTAAATTTTCCGCATCGTATTTCCCTAATGCCTCATAGTATTGAATCAAAGTGGTTGTCTGCCGAAGATCTGCATTAGCCTTCTCTATGTTATTTACTGCTGTCTGATACGGAATGAAACGAGCTCGTAACGGCGCAACTCGAGCCGTAAGACTAACTGGTAATTTTAACCCAGTGGGATTTGCTAAGATGTCGAGATGGTCAAGCGTATTGGCAAGTTCTGTTACAGTCTGGCGAACCACTAGCAACGTCAGATCTGGGCGTTCAAGGCTAGTTACCAACTCTTCCGCGTGCTTGAGTTCTGCTTGAAGGGTAGCTTCGATTTCACGCTTTAATATTTGAATTTGCGCATCGAATCGGTTTTCAAACTCCAACAACTGCGCTTCTCCAGTATTCCGAAATTCCGGAGCTAATTCTTTGATAAAATCTCGTGTCTGTTGCCACTCCTTCGCAATCGCTTCCACTGTGGCATCCTTGAAATTAGACTGCTGATGCCGCTCGAGTCTGTCCAGCATCTCGCGGAATATGTTTAATCGTTGCCGCTCTGTAGTAATCCATTGTTCAGACTTTTGAAGTGCAAATGCCAATTTGGATTGGAGGATTGCCTTTGACTTATTGTGTCGCAAGTCAGCAATAAACTTCTCTTCAGAGGTGACTTGGCGTTCGTGCTCTAATTTTTCCAAGTCGGCGATTTGATTATTAGCCCACCGCCAGCGGAATATTAGTAGGGTAGCAATCCCCACAAGAACCACCCCCGCAAGACTCCCAACTGTAGTAATCAATTTCTTTTGACGCACTAAACGGTCAATCTCTGCTTGTAATACCGTCATCCTCCGTTTTACGCGTGTCTGTAAATCCTCAGATACGGGTTTGGCAAATGCTTCCACCTCTCGCCACTGATTACCAAGTATATGCTGCTCTTCGCGTAAAGACTTCAGATTGTGTGGTGTTCCCGGCCCATCATTGGTCTCACCCTTTTCCACAAGAAATGCTGTTTGCCGGAGTGCCGCTTGAAACTCTTGCTCCGCATCATATGCGTTCTTCAAACCGCGTGCCCATATTCGGACTTCATCAAAAGTCTGAGTGGCTTCGGTTCCTAAAGTAATTCCGTGAGTTGCACACAGTTGTTCGACTTCTTGAATTGGACCTAAAGCTTCGTTCCATACTTCACGATCTTTTAAACGATCAAGTAAAGTTACCAATCCGCAGCATCGGGTAAATGCTAATTCTCGATCTCGTTCTTGCCGCACCGCTCTGGCCTGATTCAGTGTAGAGCTATTGACTGAATCCACCCATCCAGACGCCTCTACGATTTCCAACGCCGCTAAAATTGCTGCCGTATCTCGCCGTTGCACGGCTTGCATCAATTGGTCACATGCGGCATCCCGAACTTTGCCTTCTAATCGTTGAATTTCTTGGCGGGCATTCGCATCGCTTGGATTCAAGCGCACAATCGCGCGAATAATGGACAACGAACGTTCATCGTCTCGCTCCGCAATCGACTCACGATAATCACGATACAATGGATGCGATGACGTAATTCCTTTCGCATACAAATCGTTGAGATGACTAATCGCCCGTTCGTTTAATTCTTCTGGTAACGGCAAATTCTTATTACGGCACAACTCGCGCCACTGTTCAGCCTTGTCAAAACTAAGTGCTGCACATAAGTCGAGCAACGATGGTGGTGTTTCCGCTAGTTGCAAAGCCTCCTGCTCAACCTGACCCTCAAGCAATCGCTCGCATTGTTCTAATCGCCGGTTGGCGGTGGCACACCAGTGCGCAAAATCAGCGGCAAGTTTGTCTGCGTTCTGTGCCGGCCCACCATTTTGTAGTGTTTGTTGGATTGTTTGGATGAGTTTATCAACAGGTGTCATGGTGATTCCTCGAACTCAATGAACGGCCGCCAAGCTCCGCCTACCTTGATTTGTATGGTAATAGAGCGCACCTTAGCGAGTTCTTTCGGCAATTGTTCAAGCACTGCGTTAGCCTTAGCGAGAGAGGTTTTAAGTGATGCAGTTTCATCTTTTTCCGTCCGTGGCTTTTGTGATTCTTTAATCCCCATCAGGGATAAAGGAACAAAAATATCTTGCCAATCGGTCTTGAAAGCTATTAGCTTTTCTGCTTTTTTTGTTGGATTCCCTTTTGGAATCCCCTCAGATTTTTCATACTCCGCAATTACTTTTTCATACTCCGCAATTACTCCGCTTAGTTTCTCGGGTTCCGTTTGAGCTGACTCAATGAGTTTTACTAGGCTCGGTTTTGACGGTAATTCCTCATCAAGTGAACTAATCAATCCCTTAAGGTAGTCGATATATGCTGGCCAGATGGCGGCAGCATTATTGGTTTCCAGGGGGCTGAAAGAAGGGATATTGATACTAACTGAATTAGTGGATTGGGGTTTTGATTTGCCAGCGCTAATTTTCTCTAAATCAGATTTGACCCTACTCACCCAATTAGATAATTTGCTAGAATAATTATTCTGAATTGCTTTTGTTAAATCAGCAGCTTTTTTCTTCTCATCTTTTAGGCACTCATCTTCAGCTCCGCTAATCTTCTGAGTCAAATTACTAATTATGTTCTTCTGTTCCTGTTGGGGGGCGGCCAAATTCAAATCTAAGTTTCCTTCTACCCGTTGCTGTACATTTGAAGAAACTAATTGAAATGCTGCTGACTGGGAGTCAGTCTTAATCTTCTTAAGACTCTCCCGCAACTCGCCTGTTACTCTCACAGCTGTTACTCTCACAGAGTTGTGAGCATTCCTCTCCTCAAGATAGCGACGGCTAAGTTTAATTACAGGCAATGGCCAAAGCTTATTATCGCTTAGTAAGCGTTTGTTCACCAATATTAATATGAAATGTTGGTCGCAATTAACAATTATATGCTTCTCCACGCTTACTTTTAACTGATCTTTATTAAGAGTAAGTAGGGTGGTGGTCGCCTTACGGTAGTAGGATGCTCCTTCGTCTTTCCACCAATCACCTTTCGTTCCGTCGATTGTGTGTGGAAAACCTGTAAAGGTAGATGATGTTTCCCAGTATATTGTATTGGTCAGAGTGTTTGTGTAGGTGGATAGGATGTAGCTAACATCAACATCGCTGTCGTTTAGATCAAAAAGAAGGATATAGATCGGCACATCCAGTAAGAGGTCAAGCTCACTCTGTACAGGTTTTTGTGTTAACGGAGAGGGGGTTACTTTTGTGGTTATTGCTGGGGGTTGGTTTGCTGGAGGTTTGCTTATAGTAGAAGGTGGTACCGATAAAGCAACCTGTTCTAATAAGTTCGTCGGGGCTGTTCCTATCGCAGGAGGCGCTGATGGCTTTGGTGGCAAAGCTGGCGGTGTCGTAAGACTTGAAATGTGCGGGGCAGAAGGGTCAGTTTTATTCTGCATCTGCCAAATTGCAACCCCAAGTAGTAGTGCCACAACCAAGCCACCACCTAAAATTATACCAATCAATATGCGCCGCGATCCTGGGTGATTAGGTTTTTCCTCATTTGACAATTCATCGCGATTAGTTTTCTGAACTTTAATTTGAGTGGGACGATTCTGACGCGCACCACCGACCGCTACATTCCGCTCATCTTGCGCATGGCCAAATCCGCTTATCCTGCATGGTGGTTCTGTACTGGCTGGTGCTAGGTGGAGACTAGAAGGGTTGGTCAGATCGAAAACAAGGTCACCACTTGTTTGTGTTTTCCGGTATATAGCACCCCCCGCATAGCATCCTCGCCAAGAAAAATCACGCAGATTATCCGTTGCCTGTAATAACGTTGTGAACGAGATTCGCCATTTTTTTTCAGGAGTTTTTTCCAGCGACTCGTCAAAGGCCGTTAATAACAATTCTTCACGGCCTGCTGCATAGGCAATATAGCAGCCTTGCTCAGCGCGTGGTTCCAGTAATAGTAGTACGTGTGCAGGGTTGCCAGTCAGTTGTTGCCAACCGCCACCGGTGGGGGCTGGTTCGCAAAAACTGCTTAAAACTACTTCATCGGCTTTATTGAAATACCGAGATGGTTCGGTCCAGCGTTTTTTCCAAGGAAAACGGAGTAGCACTAATGCGGGTGAGGCGGCAGTAGTTAACTCATGTTCTTCGCAAATTAAATGATGCGCGATATGATTGGTGCGGCCGGAGTAATCCGGACCTGCATCTTGAATGCAGCTTAAGATGTGATAGCGGTCACTACCGATAGTCAAAATTCTATGGGCATGGATGACTGGTAAAGGTTGACCGGCTGGTGGGCGATCAAATCCACTGAGTCGCTCTAACTCAGATGCTAATCGTTCACGAATGTCAACAGGACGTGCGACTGTGCAAAAACCAGATCGTCCAGCAGCAAGGCCGTGCTCAGCTGAGGTATAGATGAGTTGCCGAGCCATAAGCCGTTATCATTCAGCGGTAGATTTTGTAATTGCTAGCATGTTCGGCATGGTTTTTGCCAGCGCCCAGAGAAACGGTTGTTCAACATACAGTGGGTGTAGCAATTGTGGGTCAGGGGCGAGGTTGCCGTCTGGTAATCGGACGGGTGAATGTCCGAATGAACTAACAGCAAAAAAGGTTACATCCTCCGATAACGACTCGGCATTGGCGACAATGTTGGGTGCGATATCTGTTAAGAATGCCCGGATTCGTTGTGAATTTCTGTTAATTGCGCCAAGGTCAAGCCCAGCGCCGTTCAATACTGGATCTAATGGCGCTTCACCCAATAATGGCAACCAAATATCACACTTGCCAACGAGAATGGCTAATGGCGTTTTGACGCGTGCACGTCCATCAAGATTGAGCAGTCGTTTAATGCGCACTTCCATCTCCGCTAGCAAAGTGTCTTGTTGGTCAAGTTGCCGGGATTGCAATTGCGGGTCAGGGTGATTTTGCAAGCGTAACCGGAATCCTCGACTCAATGTTGGATCGAACAAGAACAGCACGGTGGCCGCAACGGCAACATGTTGGGTTTTCATTGCGTCATAGCTCGACGCTCCCGGTTGAAATAACTCGCCAGCTAAGTCATAGAATACGACCCCTTGGCGAGACGCACTGTCATCTGCCGGACTGACGGCAAACATAAAAGGCATCGGAAGTCGCGTTTCTTGACCATAAACAAAGACGCGTTCGTAAAGATCGCCTTGCGCTTGGGTTTTTTCTAAACGCACTTGTTCCGGGGTTGCTCCAGAAAACAACCGATTTTTCATCGCATTCAAATGTCGATTACCGGCGGGATCAGCATCTTTGAAAACAACATTAAAATGACGGAAAAGAACTTCTGGCAGAACCTTGGCAGCCACACTCAAGTAGTAGGACTTACCTGCTGTAGTTTCACCGACCAATGAGATAATCTTGTGAGGAACATCCATGAAACCGGGGGATAACCTACGGCGGCAATGTGGACAGGCAGTATCTTGGCACGGCACCCCCACAGCATCTAAAGCTTGTCCGCTGTTATTATAGCGTGTTGCAGCAAATCTCAACATCTCATCATCACCCAATAGTGGATCACCGCGTAAGCTTTCGTGTGCCGCTACGTGCATTACATCGCCCTTATCAAAACGTAACCAGCATACCGGACAGATGAGTTTTCCACTGTCCGACCTGACCGTAAAACCTGAGGAAGCTGATCGCGCTGCATCTGCTAAAACTGTCTGTTTATTATTAGCGGGTTGATTCGACCGGAGTGACGCAGTGTCGTTGATTTGCGATAAATAGAACCCTATTGTTGCACCTTTAGGATAGAGGATGGTTGTCTGCGCATCGGAATTCAGGTCTTTTACTAGCTGTGTAAGTGGTTCGAACTCCATTGGGCCAGCCGTTTTGTTTGTTTTGAGATTCTGCATCAACCATTGTTTCGTATTAATTGTTTTTGCCCATTTCTCAGTGCCTCGTCCGCCACGTAAAACGAAAAAATGACTCCCAATTTGCAGGCTATAATCCGCTTCTGTCTTCAATTGTGTGGGGGATTCAAGCAACTTTCCATTAAGCACTACCTTGACGGTGGTATCACGTGGCGTGATACAGATACCTAATTGTTTTGTTTCAACCAAAGCACACTGATTTGGTGCGATATCTTCAAGCCGTAAATCAACTGCCTCAGCTGAACCGATCTCAAATGGAAATTTGTCAATCTGAGATTGCTGTCCAGTTAGGCAATTAACGAGACCCCAACTTTTCTTTGTGAATCCCAGGAACCCACGTTTGGCACCCTTTGGGGAAGAAGCGGCGGCGGGTGGTGGCTCAGTCGCTTCTGGATCACGTTTAAGTCGTAACCGGATAATTGGGACGGCAGCAGTACAGTCGGGGCAATGAAAAGTCTCTCCAACTGCACCTACTGCATAGCGCATGGTTATGTGACAGGAGGGGCAGCGTACCGTTGCGCTTGCTTCAGGAATTACAATACTCTCATGACATTGCGGGCAGTCTACTTGACTACCAATCTCATCAACCTCAGATGTTAAATGGGCACCACACTTGTCACAACAAAATAATAATATCATTCTCTCCTTCGCCTTACTTCTCACACTACACACTACAAATTTACAAGACAAGCCACTTCTGGTTTTTAAATGGGGAGTTAATTCAAATTTGCTGATGTTATGGGGACAATCAAGTGACCAGACCACTTTGATTGAGCCAGTGCATGAGTTAGTCCGAAGCTTGGGTTGATGTTACCTTTGGGTTTGGTTTTTGTCCATCTCCGACGGAGGGAGGGCTGAGGCAACGGCCTGGACTCGGTAACAAAAACCCTGAGTCAAGGCGGCGGGGAAATATAATTGTCGCCAGCCAGGGAACACCCGAACTGTAAATCTACCATTCAGATTGGACAAGCGGATTTACGCTAAATTCCGCCGGCCCTCTGTAAGATGGCTCGGTCAATTCTCGATCTTGTCATACTTTTTTTGCGTTCGAAGTAGGCTTGGCCTGATTTAAATTTCGCAACCAGTTCAGTAGGGTGGTGTTTGTTGAAAGCGTGCAGCAATTTTGTATCATTATTTTTTGGCTCAATCA
>CAIKZE010000204.1 GCA_903831825.1 uncultured Lentisphaeria bacterium
ACTTTCTACTGGTGTCTCGGGGGCACTTTCGGCTTTGCCGGTTCGTTACAAAGCTACGGCTTTGCTCCTCTCCGGCAACCCCAAAATTTCTCCCCGATACCCTCAGTATAAAAATACCACTTATTTCTTTACAACTCCTTAAGAGAATTTTTTCTCTAAGTTTTAGACCGGCAACTAACATTGCCCGTGCACTTTTTTTAGACAGTATCCGAACTGGTAATCGCAATCTTTCCGGTTCATACTAACTGAAATTTTTGAACTAAGAGGGAATTTACCATTCAACAATCCATGCGTAAATGTACCATCGCAGATTACCGGCAATCTCTAATTATTTATTAATTGTTTGAGTTTAAAAAATATTTTTACTTGTTTTTTTATTATAAGAGCACAAATTAATATCACCGTTATATAAACATCAAAAAGCAAAATATCCTTGGGAGTGGCAAATGAAAAAACTGTTATTAATGTGTATGCTGATAAGTTTTTGTTTTGTTCTGTCGGCGGAAGAACAAAACAAAGCAGTAAAACCGGCAGAACCTTCAACCGTCAAGAAAGAGGCGGAAGCAACGAAAACTGTTCCCCCTGCAAAGTGGGATTCCGTTCAGTTTGGCTTCTGGTTTGGCTTTCCTCCTTCAACCCAGAGAAATAATGTTTGCGGAATCAAAATCGGCGCTCCGTTCTGTGATGGCCCCTGCAAAGTCAGCGGAGTTGAAACCGCGCTCTTCTGCGGAGCTACAGATAACATTGACGGCGTGCAAGCTTGTGTGCTGGTCGCGGTCAGCAAAAAGCTTAGCGGTTTGCAGTTCAGCATCGTGAATATCGGCAAGGTGATCAACGGGCTTCAGCTTGGCGTTGTCAACGTAGCCCGCAATGAATCTTTTCAGATCGGTATCGTCAACTATATAGAAGGCAACACAATTCCTGTGCTTCCGATAATTAATTTTAAGTTTTGAACCATTAACTATAGAATAAAGGAGTTTAAGGACCATGAAAAAGTTATTAATTTCAGCTATTATATTAGCCGGAGCGTTAGGTATGCCGCTTCAAGCCGCTGACAGTACGGTAAAAGATGGAAAGGATCCGCTGAACGAGTGGACGTTCTTCCAATTGGGCTTCTGGTTTGATGCGCCGTCCTACACCCGAACCTCCAATGTTTACTTTCTGAAACTGGGATGTCCGGTCAGTTCAGGCATTGGCCGCGTGAAAGGCAATGAACTGGCGATTTTCTGGGCAGGCACAGACTATGTCGAAGGGCTGCAATCCAGCTTTATTGTCTGTGAAAACCGGAGAATTGATGGTGTTCAGGCAGCTCTGGGATTCTGTCGCAGCAGAGAAAATGTCAACGGGCTTCAGGCTTGCGCCGGGGTCAATATGTCCGAAAACACCAATGGGTTTCAGCCCGGCTTGATTAATCTCGCGGGCGAAGTCAACGGACTTCAGATGGCGGCAGTTAACATCAGCAAAGATATTAACGGAGCGCAGTTCAGCATTGTCAACCTCGCCCAGAAGGTGAACGGGTTTCAGGCCAGCGCAGTAAATATGGCTGACGGCGGTAACGGAGTTCAGCTTGGCGCGGTCAACTTTGCAAATAAGCGCGGAATTCAATTCGGCCTCATCAACTACATTAAAGATGGCTGGATCCCGTTTATGCCGATCTTTAATATTTCTTTCAAATAAGCAGTTGCATTGATTTGAAAAAGCCGGCGGTTTAATCTCGCCGGCTTTTTCTTTTTGTACGTATTGGGTACTGCATTGAAGTTAAACTGAAAGAAAATTCCGTCCCAGCAGGTAGCGCCCGACAATGAACGAAGAGAGCATTGCACCAAGAATTCCCGGCATCAGCGCACTTTGTCCGATAGCATAAAAGTTTCTGACCGGAAGACGGCCGAACAGGCCCTGTTCGCCGACTTTGTGCATGATACCGTAGGCGGAGCCAAGCGGCGGGAGATATTCATTAAAGGTCAAAGTGGACGAAGTGCTCAGGACATTTATTTTGCCGGCATACTCAGGATAAACCTTTTCGATCTTTTTAATCATCGCTTCGGCACGGCGTTTTTTGTATTCCTGGTATGAATCATCGTTTTTCCGGCAAACGACATTCTTCCAGCGGTTGGCTTCTCCGGGAAACTCATTTTCGAAGGCGCAGAGAACGTTGACCTTATTGTTGCCGACAACTTCAACTCCGGTAAGAATAGCCATCGCGCAAGCATCGGAGCCGGGACTGATAATCTCGTTAAGATTGTCATGGGTAAGATACGAAGTCAGCGCGCATGGAACCGGATAATCTGTCTGAATGGTCGCAAACAGCGAAAAGAATGAAAAGCTTTCTTCGTATTCCTCTATTGCCTGACGGGTTGATGCCGGTACCACATCCTCAGGCAGGAGGGAAATTATTTCCCGCGGATGGATTGCCAGGATACAGTTTTCGAAATAACATGTCGTGCCGTTTGACAACTTCACGGCGTTGACAGTCTTGCCGCGACGCTGGACAATATCAGAAATTTCGGTATTGGTCATAATGTCGATACCTAATTCTCCTGCCTGACGCTTGAATGATTTGATGAAAGCGTCACCCCCGCCGACCACCCTGGCTAAGGACTTGCGCATGCCGACCGCCACCCGGCAATGCATGGACAACGGCATCACTGCCGGCGGGCTGCCGTAACAAAGTGCAGCGTTGCCGAGGATAGTTTGCAATTTGGTATTGGAGGTAATCGAGTCAAGATATTCCTGCAGCGAGACAGAATCCTCGTCAATATGCTGCATCAGAAAAAAGAGTTCTTCTGAATTGAGCTTATTCAGGTCCATGAACGGAGTGCGTCGCTCAATATCATTCTCGAGTTGCAAATATTTATCTATGGCTTCGCATTCCTCGGGGAAGTGTTTTTTCAGTTCCCTGCCGACGGCGTCTGAGCCGGAGGGCATTTCATACATCGAGTTGGAATTTTCAAGGTAAATACGGTTTGTCTTCGGATTATCAAGAAATTCAGGACGGATGTCCTCTTCCATTCCGAGTGCGCGAAGCATATCTGAAAGCAGACCGCCAAAGCCGCCGGTGAAGTGAAATCCCGTATCAAAGGGAATCTCTTTACGTTTAAAGCGGCGCATGCACCCGCCGATGACAGGCTGCTTTTCAATAAGCAACACTTTGCGTCCGGCCTTTGCCAGCAGCAACGCCATTGTCATGCCGCTGATGCCGCTGCCCGCGACCAGATCATCGTATTTGTCCATTGATTAAATCACCAGTCCGCCGTTGACGGCTATAACCTGCCCGTGAATATACATATCCTCCTCGGACGCGAGGAATCCGATAACTGAAGCGACCTCTTCCGCCTTGCCGAAACGATTCAGAGGTATCATCGGCAGAATTTTGTCTTTCGGCAGTTCCGAGGTCATATCGGTTTCGATCACGCCGGGAGCTACTGCGTTGACTAGAATATTTCTTCTGCCGATTTCCCGTGCTAGAGCTTTCATCGCGCCGATCAACCCGGCCTTGGAGGCGGAGTAGTTAACTTGTCCTGCCTGGCCGGTCTGGCCGGAGGCGGAGGTAACAATTATGATGCGTCCGCTTTTCCTGGACAGCATCGGGGCAATAAAAGGCTGAACCGCGTTATAGAACCCATCAAGATTAACGAGCATAACGTCGTCCCACTCATCCGGCGTCATCAATGCCAGCAGGTTGTCTCTGGCAATCCCGGCGTTATAAATGACCACATCCGGCAGAGATTTTTCAATCACAGCTTCCACCGCCTTAACCGTGGCGCCGCGGTCAGCCAGGTCGAACGTTACAATCTCGCACTTCGCTCCGGCAGCGACGACAGCCTCCCTTGTTTCTTCCGCATCCTTGCTTACGCTCCGGCAGGAAAAAACGATATTAAAGCCCAGTTTGGCAAGTTTGACAGCCGTGGCGCGGCCAATCCCCCGGCTTCCGCCGATAATGAATGCCTGTCTTAATAACATAGACAATAACCCATCCCCATTTTCATATATATCATTATTATTGAACTTTTAAAATAGTGTTGGTTCCCGGATTAATCAAGAATATTCAATCACTTCACATACAACTTTTTAAGTTGATAATTCACGGATGGCAGTAATTTCAAGTTTAATTTTTATTCAAAAGAAAATCCCGTGGAATTTCAATCTTGAAATATTGAGTTAATCAGACTATTTTACGCGTTGTGTGTATTTAATGCTTCGACTGTTTATTCACACATATATAACAACGAATTGAATGTCAATGGATTATCTACAAATAACAGGCGGAAGCATTATCCGCTCATCCGACTGCGAATCTCTGCTCGGCGGAGTGCATAGCAGTTTTAATAATCCCGGGGAGTTGAAGGAGAAATTGTCCGCCGGCGATTGGAAAAACGGCAACTGGTCTTATTTTAGAAGATTCTCCCCGGATGCTCAGGTTTTCACTCTGGCCGTCGCGCTGGCATTGCGGGACGGGGGGATCAAATTTCTGCCGGAACTGACCGTCGGAGTGCTGGCCGCTGATGATTTTGAACATGAAGCCGACCAGGCCGCGTACTTTACGGACTATATAGAAGGCGGCCGGGAATTGGGGCGTTCAAGCCTGTTCGTGCACACGCTGCCGACCAGCGCCGCCGTTGACGCATCCGTCTGCCTCGGACTGCGAGGTCCAGTGCTATATATTCGCGGCGAAAACAATATCTGGGGCGAACTGTTGAACACCGCCAGTGATTTTATCGCAAACGGCGACGCGGAAATTATGATTCTGTCCTACCGCAGCGCCGATACTCTGGTCTGCCTGACTCTCTCCGCCGGCGGAAACACGAACCTTAGCCGGACCGCACAAGCAACGCCGGAAGCAATTTTTGCGTTTGCCCGCGAACAATTGAAGGGAAAGTAAATGCGAATCCTGCTGATATCAAACAACCTTTCGACTGATCCTTACGCGGTTTTTCCACTCGGACTTGGAATTATCGCCAATGTCCTGAGGCAAAAAAAACATGAAGTAAAGCTGATTGACCTCCTCGCAGGCAACGAAACCGATGCTTCATTGCGCAAGGCCATTGCTGATTTTGAACCGCAACTCGTCGGAATCAGCATTAGAAATATAGATAATGTCAACAGCCTCAACCCTTGTTTTTTTCTGGACGGCGCGGTCCATACAGTACAGATTATCCGTACCGCAACACAGGCCAGGATATTTCTCGGCGGAGCCGGTTTTTCACTGATGCCGGAGGCGATCCTTTCCTATGTCGGAGCTGATTGCGGGATTGTCGGAGCCGGGGAATCCGCGGTTCTTGCATTGGTCGAGGCGGTTGAAAGCGGAAACGACATTGACCGGTTGCTTTACGCCATAAATTTTCCCGCGGTATTCAGCGGCGCCGCTTACGACGATGATATTGTCGAATATTACCTGCGCGAAACCGGCATCCTGCCCATTCAGACCAAACGCGGCTGTCCGCACCATTGCGTTTATTGTTCCTACCCGTTGCTTGAGGGAAAGCAGTGCAGACAGCGTCCATGTGATGAAATTGTTGATGAGATGATATTTTTGCGGGATAAATTTCATCCTGCAATGTTCTATTTTACCGACTCAATATTCAACGACCCTGACGGCAGCTATCTTGAGCTGCTGGAAACCATGGTTGCCCGCGGGATTTCAGTTCCATGGAGCGCTTTTTTCACGCCGGCTGATTTCGACAACAAAAGTATCGCGCTGATGCGGCGTTCCGGGATCAAAACCGTGGAACTGGGAGCAGATGCCATGACTGATGCCACTCTGGCTGGTCTCGGCAAGGATTATAACTTCGCAATAGTCGAAAAGTCATGTGCCGCATTTCTGAAACAAGACATCCAGGTGTCTTGTTCATATATAGCCGGGGGGCCCAATGAGACGAAAACAACGCTGCTTGAGGGTATTAATAATATAAGCCGGCTTGAGCAGGTGCCATCTTTTGTCTTTATGGGAATCCGCATTTTACCGAACACTCCGATTGAGGCCATCGCCAGACGTGAAGGCGTCATATCAGACGACCATAATTTATTGTATCCGACATTCTACTTTTCCCCGGCAGTGCCGAAGGAACAAATGTACAATACGCTGGAGGCTGGTTTCAAAAACGTCAAACATGTAGTATTTCCTCCTCATGCCATTAGTAATGAACTGCGCGCCTACCGGAAGTTGCAGGCCACATTGACGACGGGAAGGAATGCAAAATGACCCCACGCGATCACAACAGCAGAATTTCCATCTGGGGCGTAATCCCGACATACAATAACGCCGCGACCATCCGCGATGTCGCGGCGCGGACTTTGAAACAGCAGCTTGACGGAGTGCTGGTGATTGATGACGGCAGCAATGACTGCAATGTTGCGGAAACCTTGTCCGATATAACCGGAATTGCGGTGCTTGCGCATGAACGCAATATGGGCAAAGGCAAGGCGATTCTGACCGCGCTGAAATATCTCAACGAACGCGACGTTACCTATATGATCACGATTGACGGCGATGGGCAGCACTACCCGGAGGACGTTGAAAATTTTCTTCCGGCACTGGCTGAAGACGATCATTCCATTATCATCGGAGTGAGAGACTTTTCAGGACAACACATTCCCGGCAGCAGTAATTTTGGACGCAAGTTCTCCAACTTCTGGATTATGGTGGAGACCGGCTGTAAGGTTGATGACGCCCAGTCGGGATTCCGGGCCTATCCGGTAAAATACATTTCGCAACTGCATTTTCTTTCCTCATATTACAACTTTGAGATCGAGGTACTGACCAAGGCGGCATGGGCGGGAATTACGTTAAAAAGCGTCCCGGTCCGCGTCTGGTACCCGGAAAATCCGGAGGATCGCGTTTCATCTTTCCGGCCGTTTCTCGACAATTTCCGTATTACGCTGATCAACATACATCTGGTCGGGCTGAGAATGCTGCCGATACCGCACAAAAAACTGGCCGGAGCGGCGGATGACGCCAATGGCGTAAAATATTTTATCCGCCATCCGTTGCTTGCATTGCGTGAATTGCTGGTTGAGAATGCGACGCCCGGCGGGCTGGCGGCGGCAGCCGGCGCCGGAGCTTTTTTTTCCATCCTGCCGGTACCGGGATTTCATACGGCAACGATTATCTATGCCGCAGTGCGGCTGCATCTGAATAAAATAATGGCCGTCAGCATACAGCATTTTTTCATGCCGCCGCTGGTGCCTCTGCTCTGCATAGAAACCGGTTACTTCCTCCGCCACGGGAAATGGTTGACGGAGATATCGTTCGACACTGTCTGCAAGCAGCTTGGCTCACGCATCATCGAATGGTGGATCGGCGCCGTGGTACTTTCAGTACCGCTGTCGCTGCTGACCGCACTGATCGTCTATGTCATCGCGCTGCTGATTCGGAGGAAGAAGCATGTCTGACCACAAAAATACGAATACAATGCGGGGCGGCAACTTCGGCTTTATGTTTTTTTATTTTACGCTCCGTATCGTCGGACTGAAACATGCCAGGCGCATCGCGGCTATCGTCTGCGTTTATTATCTGCTTTTTGACTGGGCCGCAGTTAAAAGCGCCATGCCTTATGTGCGTCATGTCATGTCAAATGCAGGCTTTTTCAAACGTATGGCATTCATTTATCGTATTTTTGTCAACCAGGCGTGGATGCTGCTGGACCGGGCCGCGTTTAATGCCGGACTGATCTCATTTAAGCATACTTCGACCGGGTATGATACATTTGCCGAACTGGCTGAACGGCAGCCGGTCGGGGTAATTCTGCTTGGCGCGCATTTTGGGAACTGGCAGTTGGCGGTGGAAGGGTTGAAAAAACTGGACTGCCGGGTCAATATCGTCATGAGTCCGGAAACGAATCCGGCAGTCAAGAAACATCTCAAGATCAACAGCGCCGCCGGCAATGTCGCCTATATTTTTACGGACGGTCCGGACCACGGCTGCGTTGAGATCGCTTCCGCGCTCTGTGCCGGCGAGGTGGTCTGTTTAATGGGTGACCGGGCGTATGGCGCCGATACTGTCGAAGTCGAGTTTCTTGGAGAAAGCGCCTGTTTCCCATATTCAGCATGGATCATTGCCGCGAAAACCGAAAGCGCGGTCATTCCATTCTTTGTCTGCAAACATCGCGAGCGCGGCTATCATGTCTGGTGCGACGATCCGATCTATCCCAAGCTGAAACGCAAACAGGCGACCGCGGAAACGGTTCAGCCCTGGGTCAGACAATATGTCAGGTCGTTCGAAAAAGTGATTCGCGAGCATCCGGAGCAATGCTTCATTTTCAGCGACGTATGGAAGCGGTAAACCATCCTTGCATTCGTCATCGGACTCTCATCTTGATTCTATTAGTACAATGTCGTATATTATTTAATGAAATTAAGTGTAAATTTATCATATGAGGTAATAATGCAGGAAAAAATTGACTTCAACGGTTTCGCTGAATGAGCGCTTGCGTTACAGGCATGGGGTGCATTTCCCCGGCAGGAATCAATTGTGCCGTCACCTGGGACGGTTTGCAGGGTGATGACGCGCCCGAATTAACCGGCTTGTCTGAAACCGGACAGATTGTCTTCAAAGCGCCGCTGGACCCGGCATACGATTCCAATGGCCGGCGACACCGCTCGGTTGACCTGCTGACTCAAGCGCTTGACGAAGCGCTGACTGATGCCGAACTGAATGAAATCCCCGATTTATCCAAGGTTGGAGTTTGTATCGGCACCACGTCTGCGAGTTTTCTTAACGATATGGATTTTCACCGCAAACTTCGCGATCATTTGCTGGATGAAGAATCTCTCAAAAGATTTTTCTCCGGCAACCCTGCGGAATATGTCAAAAAGCGGCTGGCGCTGGGCGGTCCGGCGATGACTGTAATCAACGCTTGCGCGTCAGGAACAGATGCTGTCGGAGTCGCTATGTCATGGCTCAATGCCGGTATCTGCGATATCGTTATCGCCGGCGGGGCCGATGAGATACATAGCGTTTCCGGAGCCGGATTCTATTCACTGGGAGTTACGTCGCAGTACCTGTGCCGTCCGTTCGACCGTGACCGCGATGGCCTGAATCTGGGCGAGGGCGCGGCGGTACTGATACTGGAAACTGCGGAATCGGCTGCTCGACGAAAGCGAGTTTCCGGTATGTACGTTGAAAGTTACGCTGCCGGCGGCGATGCCAGACACATTACACAGCCTGACCCGGAGGGAACCGGTATCGAACGCGCCGTCAGGAAAGCGCTGGATTGTGCCGGGTTAAAAACTGAGGACATAGGCTTTATCAATGCTCATGGCACCGGCACCATTTCCAATGACCTGGCGGAAAGTCATGCATTCGCCAGAATATTCGGCGATAAGTGTCCATATTTCTCAACCAAAGGTAAAACCGGGCATACTCTTGGGGCGGCCGGCGCCATTGAAGCGGTTATTACCGCGATTATGCTGCGCAAGCAGCAGATACCCGGAAGTTGCAGATATCAGCATCAGGATCCGGATATTCCGTTCCGTCCGGCGGCGGCGATGAAGCTGACGGCTAAATACGCATTATCTACTTCGCTGGCTTTCGGCGGATGCAATAGCGCGTTAATCCTGAAATACGAACCTAACAATTAAGGCGGGCTTTGCCCGCAACCCAAAAGAAGGAATTCAGGAGTCAGAATGGAAACCAGAAATTCAAAAAACAGGGGAACAGTTGCTGTGGCGGATAACCCAATGGAGGGTTGTGCTCCGTCACAACCGCGTTTTTGATCATGGTCACGATCTCCCGCAGTCGCGGGACTGTGCCCGTCCATTAACGCAACTGCTTGATAAACAGGCCGCTTAATATGACAATTTTATAAACGTTTAAAGCATAGAAGTTTAAAACAAAGAAACTAACACAGGCGGAACAGGATAATGATATTGATAAACGGACTTGGATTCTGTTCCAGCAGCGGCTCTTTGATGAAAGAGTTAACTGACGCCGCCGGAGTTAACCTGCCGGTCAATGACTTGGCACAACCCGAATTAAAAAAACAGCTCAGGGGCTGCGGCGCGTTCGTTACTGCCGGAGTCAGAGCGGCCGTGGAGGCGTTGCACGATTCCGGAATTACCGGAGAAAGTCTGGCGATGACGGGAATTATTGTTACTTCCCGGCTGGGAGATCAGAATACCACTTCAGAATTTATAGATGACCTGATTGACTATGGCATTGACCAGGGTTCGCCGCTTAAATTTGCCCATTCCAGCCATAATGCCGCTGCATCATATATCGCCAAACTGTTCAATATTTACGGACCTGCGATTACCTCGGTCAACTTTGAAGCAAGTTTTTCCAACGGGCTGACTCTCGCGCAGTGCTGGCTTGAACAAGGGACATGTGATAATGTGCTTCTGCTGCAAATAGAATCCTGTTCGCCGCTTTCCGAAGTTCTCGCCAATTATGAAAAAGGTTGTACGACACTGCCCTCAGAAACAACTGTGTTTGCTGACAGCAAAGCGCAATGCAGAGCCGCCTGTTTTCTACTGGGCAATCATGCATCAGGAACAAATCACACGGCGGAAATACTGATATGTCGCTCTGAAGAAAATTGTAAAACACAAGCGGACGCCGCTGCTATGGAAACTCCGCTGCCCGATCCGGTGCGTCTGATGACCGCCGTCCTCAAGCCGCAGAACGGGCAGCCTGTCACGATTTCCGGATTAACCATCCGGATTACAACCGCAGATATTTTGTAACCTGTTTTATTAAATGGAAAGACTTGCACGCTGCGTGACTTTAAGATATATTTAAAATAAAGCGGCGTTGCGCCGGCTGAATAAGCAAATTGCAGAAAACTGAAACGGGTAAAAAATGGAAAATAAAGACATTCGCTGGAAACAACGCTTTCAGAATTTTTCAAAGACTCTTGAGTATCTTGAAATGGCGCTGCTGATAGAAAATCCTGATATTATTCAAAAAGCAGGCACTATACAGTTTTTTGAAATGAGTTTTGAATTAGCATGGAATACAGTTAAAGATTTTTTAGAGGAACAAGGTTTTACAGATGTTAAATCGCCTCGAAGCGCTTTAAAAAAGGCTTTTGAAACTGGAATTATAGCAGATGGACATAGCTGGATGGAGTTGTTAGTTGATAGAAATTTAACATCCCATACCTACGATGAAGCCAAAGCGACGGAAGTTGAAAATCTTATTAAACAAAAGTATTTCCCTTTGTTAAAACAACTGCATATCAACTTTAAGCAGAGATTAGATGGACAGTAAATTCGGATTGAAACAAACTGATTTAGACGCCATCATTTCTATTTTAGAAAAATATTCTGACATAGAATCCGCTGTTATTTTCGGCAGCCGGGCGAAGGGAAATCACAAAAATGGCAGCGATGTAGATATTGCCCTCAAAGGTCAACATCTGAATTTAGATATTATTCACCAAATCAGTTATTGGCTCAATGAAGAATCACTAATGCCTTACAAATTCGATATTCTCAATTATCACACTATCACCAATCAAGACTTGATGGATCATATTGATAGAGCCGGCATTGAGTTTTATAGTAGTTCAAAGGAGATTAAATAATGTCGAAAATCGCCGAGATACAGGATTTTTTGAATAAAGAAGTCGGCACGATATTGCGCTTAAAAGAATCCGAGGTGAACGAAAATACTTCTCTGGACGATTTAGGGGTCAACTCCATGGCTTTTGTGGAATTGCTCATCGCGATTGAAAATAAATTTGGAGTGCAATTAATTCAGGCTGGAATTACCAAGGCGGATTTAAGCAGTTTAAAAACGCTTGCCCTCAGGATAGAACAGGAATTATGACTACCCGGCAGAATAATCCTCGCAGATTCTACCTGAACGGAATTGACTGGATTGTTCAGGGAATGCAATACAACTGTCAAACCGCGCCCGGCGGGGATTACCAGTTTCTGATTATCTCGCATCTCGCGGGGACTCCCGACGCCGACAAACTTCGCATGTGCCTGCGCAAACTCCAGGAGATGTTTCCGCTGCTGTCCGGAAAACTCAGGCGCAACTGGTTCAATCTCGCTCCGTACTGGCAGGCGCCGCGCAAAATTATTTTCCGGGACATTTTAACCGTTGTCCAGCTGAATGAACCAGACCGGGAACAGGCTTGCCACCGGTATTTGACAGGCTTTCTCAATACTCCATTTAGTGATGATATGCCGAAACTTGCAGCTATGTTGCTGGTATTATCGGATGGTTCTTCCCGGCTGGCGCTCAATTTTGACCACCGTCTCTTTGACGCTGCCGGCGGAGAACAAATTATCGCTATTCTCAACGACCTGTGGAACGGTGCGGAACCGGACGCTTCCGGTTTTATGGCGCCGGAAGGTCCGTGGCTGAATGAATGGCGCCATCAATTTGCCTGCGGGCGCACCGTCAATCGTGCGTTACTGTCCATCAGGAAACAGGGAACTGCATCTTTACTCAGCAGCAATTCAGTCGGTTCCAACCGTTACGCTCTTATCCAGCTTGACGAAGCCGGTTTCGCATCGCTGGAGAAGCGTGCCGATACAGAGGCCGGACCAATGATGTTGACGCCATATCTGGCAGCAACGATCCAGGAGGCGTTGCACCGCATCTTCAGCAAACGCGGCGACTGCAATTCAATATGCGTATGTCCAATGACAGTCAGCCTGCGGCAAGGCCGCCGTGATGAACTATTTTTCAACCGCTGGTCTATTATGCCGATGTATTCATCACCGAACAGCTCACATGAGGAACGTCTGAAACAGCAGATCGGGCTGTTCTACACATACATAAAAAATAAGTTGCCATACTGTCTTTCCAAAGCCTGTTTGCTCTGTCGTCCGCTGCCGTTGCCGGCTATTGCAAAATTCTCTCAAAAGTCTTCAGGCTCATCCGGAACCGCCGCGATTGCGCTGCTCAGCCAGATGGAATTCGACTCCGTCTTCCTGCTTGGCGAAAAGGTCAAAGAGCTTTATCATGTTCCACGAATTCCGCCTTCGCCCGGGCTGGGCATTTTCATGAACCGGCGCGGCTCAAAATTGAATATTACATTATCCTGGGTTGACGGCGTCATAGATGACGAAGAACTGGAGATACTCGCCTCGGCCATACCGCAAGCCGCTGAACCAACATAGAAGTAATACCGAATCGCAATCTTAACTTGCTTTAAGATTGCGATTCGGTATTATGTCATGTAAAGACGCCTTGCATTTTTACATCACTCCAATATATTAGGTGTCTTTATGGGACAAGGAGCAGCATTGAAAGAAAGCCTGAACATTTACAGCGTCATCGCTGAGGAAAACTCGGACAGACTTGACAAAACAGCGGTAATATATCGCGGCATCAGAACAACTTACGGGACGCTCTTAAAACAGGTTGAGGAAACGGCATGTCTCCTCATGTCTTGCGGCATACAAGCGCATGACCGCATCGCTCTGCGTTGTCCCGATTCCGCCGCCAATATTATCCTGGCTCTGGCATTGCTGAAAATCGGAGCGGTGCAGATACCGGTGTCATTCACTTTGCCCGGGGCGGAAGTCAGGAATATCTGCGAACAGGTGAGCGCGGATGCTTTGATCTCGATGTCATCTCCGCCGGACGGCTGGCTGCCGCCGCCGGCAATGCAGCGGTTCACTTGCGCCGGCGAGGAAATCTGTCTGCAGAAACTCGCGGTCCGGTCACATATCATTCCCGGCTTGTCAGAACTGAATCCGGCCTTCATCAGGTTCACATCGGGAACCACTTCCAGTTCAAAAGGAGTAATCATATCGCACGAGTCGGTTCTCCGCCGCACCGATTCCGCTAACGCCGGACTCAAGATCAGCAGTGAAGACACGATTCTCTGGGTGCTGTCTATGGCATATCATTTTGTCGTCACCATTCTGCTGTTTTTACGCAAGGGCGCGGCCATTGCCATCTGCGAGTCACCCGCCGCGCTTTCAATGCCGGAACTGCTTGGATCCGGGAAAATAACTTTACTTTACATGTCGCCGTTCCACTACCATCTGATGTGCGAGTCTTCCGCCTTTAAAGCCGCGATGCTTGAACATGTCCGTCTGGCTGTTACTACCGCAATGCCGATGGATCGCGATTTGGCGGAAAAATTCTACGCCAAATTCAACATCCGTCCCCGCCAGGCCTATGGTATTATCGAAGCAGGGCTCCCATGTATAGACCTGGCCGAGAAAGATTTTAAACCGGGAGTCGTCGGCAGGCCGTTGCCCTCCTGCGAACTGCGAATCAAGGAGCCGGACGAGAATGGCGTCGGAACCGTCATGTTGCGCACCCCCGGCATGTTTGACGGATACCTGTGCCCGTTCCGCCGCCGTGAGGATATCTGCGAAAACGGTTTTTTTAATACCGGCGATCTCGGCGTTATTGACGAATCGGGGCAACTGGTGATAGTCGGAAGATCAAAGGACATAATAAACTTTGCCGGAATGAAAATATTCCCGTATGAGGTTGAAGAGGTTTTGCGTTCTTTCCCGGCGGTTGAGAACGTCAGCGTTTATTCGGTTAAAGATGCGCTTTACGGGGAAAAGCCGCGGGCCGATGTCGTTTTCAAGGCTGATGCAGGAAGCCATGACGAATTACTTGACAAACTGAGGAAATTCTGTTATGCGAATCTGGCGCCTTACAAGGTGCCTAAGGATTTCAACATTTGCGATAAGCTTGAACATACTGCCAGCGGAAAAGTTTTACGGAGAAATAGAACATGACACACCGGCGCTTCAAGGAAATGCATGATTATGACTGGTTCCCCGATATCTGGCGACGGGGGATGACGGATTTTCTCTCCTGCTTTGCGACCTTGTTTGTCCAATATGAGCCGGTATTTCCGCTGATTGTCGCGATAATGCGAAAAAGCGGACTGCGCAAATTGCGCGATTTTTGTTCAGGCGGAGCTGGATATCTACTGTCACTGCTCCGTTATCTGCGGGAAAACAACATCCCCGCAGATGGGGTGGAACTCTCCGACAAGTATCCTAATCTGGATGCGTTTGAGCGGATAGCCCGGCATTCCAGCGGCGCGGTCAGCTATATATCATCATCTGTCGACGCACTGAATCCTCCGTTCGACGGGCAGGAGATAAGGCTGCTGTTTTCCGCAATGCACCATTTTTCGCCGGACGAACTGGAGTTGATAATCAGCCGCGCCCGCAAGGACAATTGCGCAATCGGGATGTTTGACTATTCCTGCCGGGATCCCCTCCGCGCCATCCCGCTGCTGATTCTGCTGATTCCGCATATATTCATTCTTATGCCGTTTGCCGGACCTTTTTCATGTGGAAAAATGTTCTGGACCTATATTCTCCCCGCAATTCCGCTGGCGCTGCTGACAGATTCAATGATTTCGCGCTGGAACGGCTATTCGCCAAAGGAACTGAAAGCGATAATTGACAAGTTTCCGGACAACACTTATGAATGGGAATGCGGTTCAAAACTGAACTTTTTACGGACTGGTAAAGTAGTATATTTAACAGGTTGTCCCAAGTCGTGACAAGAAAATTAACAATTTATAATATGATGATCGGCACATCAGGGGCTGATTAATTGAGGTTTTTTATGCGTAGAGTGGTAATAACAGGATATGGGGTCAATAGCAGTTTCGGATTTGGCGCTGATTCGCTGCAAAAAGGATTGGAACAAAACCGCTCCGGCATTCGCCGGGCGGACGAACTGCTGGAATGCGGCGGTCTGCAATGCAAAATTGCGGCTTGCGTCGGGGAATACAACATCAATGTCATTCCCCGCCAGTACCGTCGTTCCATGGGCCGGGTTGCCCATCTGGGAGCGCTTGCCGCGCTCGAAGCGGTTGAACACTGCGGAGCAACGCCGGCAATGATTTCAGCTCCGCGTACTGGTTGCATAATGAGTTCCACTATGGGCAGCGCCAGCGAACTTCATGCCACTTTTGATACAATCTTTACTGAAAAAAGCATGAGTTCCGTTTCCGGCATGCAGTTTTTCAAATGCGCTTCCCATACCGTGGCAATGAACGTGGCGCAGATGCTTGGCATTCACGGCAGTGTGCTCAGTCCTTCGGCAGCGTGCGCTTCTTCGATGCAGGCCATCGGACTGGGCTTTCAACTGATTCGGGGCGGCATACTCGACATGGCATTATGCGGCGGCGCCGAAGAAGTCAATTCCATGGTAGTCGGTTCCTTCGAATCCATCTTTGCGGCGGCGCCCGGCGCCCGTAACGATAATCCGGAGACCGCTTCGCGCCCGTTCGATCTCCAACGCGACGGGCTTGTATGCGGCGAAGGCGCCGGAGTGATCGTTCTGGAGTCGCTGGACAGCGCTCTGGCCCGCAACGCCGCCATCTTCGGCGAGGTTGTCGGCTACAATACATCCGCCAGCGGCAGCCATATCAGCCAATCAGACTCAACCTCCATCCGCGATTGCATTAATGCCGCGCTGTGTGACGCCAATATTTCTTCACGGGAGATCGACTATGTAAGCGCCCATGCGACCGGAACGGTTCAGGGAGACGCTTCCGAGGCCGATGCCCTGTGTCAGGTCTTTGGCGGCAATACCCCGGTTAGCAGTCTCAAAGGGGGGCTGGGACATACAATGGGTGCATCGGGAGCCATTGAGTTGGCAGCTTGTTTGATGATGATGCGCGATGGCGTCATCTACCCTACGAGGAACCTGGAACAACCGGCGGAAGACTGTTCGGGACTGAACCACATTCAGCAGCAAACCTCAGCGGAAATCAACTGTTTCATCAAAAACTGTTTTGCTTTCGGCGGGATCAACGCAGTACTCGTTTGCAGAAGATTTAACGCTTAGACCGAAGGTTGATTTTTCGGCTTTTGATAATATATTATGCCTATTATATATAATGGGTTCTTGATGAGATAATAATGAGGTAGCAACTAAATGACTGACTGTGATATCAGAAGTAAGATCAAAGAAGTTTTCGTCAAAAATTTTGAACTGGACGAAAACAAAATTCAGGATGATAAGCTGTTGTTTGACGATCTCGGACTGGACAGTCTGGATATTGTTGACCTGATTGTCGGGCTGCAGCGAGTGTTTAAAATTGATCTGCGCAAATACTCGGAAATCAAAAGCATCCGCACATTCGGCGATGTATGTAATGTAATGAATAAAATAATCAACGAACAAAAAACAGATGGCATGAATAAAACAAGCGACGAACAAAAATAGAGGAAACGGCTGCAAATGGGTTCATCTCCGGGATTCCGATTACGCTTATTCAGTTTCCTCTTTTATGTGCGATTCGTATTTGCAACTGTAATATACTGTCTGTTTATCGGCATCCCGAGAATTATGACAATGCCGTTTCTCGCTTCAGCAGCGCGCCGTAAAATATGGCGGAATCTGATAAGATTCTACGGCAGATTTGTAATCAGGGCATCCAGCTATCCGTTTATCAAGGTTGAATATTACGATCTGGCTCCGCATGAAAAGTCTGCCGGCGTTGTTGTCGCCAATCACCGTTCCGGCTCCGATGCGTTCATGTTCGGCATGTGGCCGGGCGACTTGGTCCAGATCGCGGGTGAATGGCCGTTTAAACTGCCATTTTTTGGCTTGCTTGCCCAATGGGGCGGTTATTACAATATAAGCAAGATTGCGTTTGATGACTTTATGCGCCTTGCTTCGGATGATATTCTAAAGAACAATGTCTCGGTGGTAGGATTTCCGGAAGGGACCAGGTCCGTCAATCGCGAGATGGGACAGTTCCACGGCGCGTTGTTCAGGCTGGCAGCCAAGATTAACTGTCCGGTATATCCGTTTCTAATACTGGGAACGGAAAAAGTGGTGAACCGCCAATTTGTGGTTAGTCCCGGCTCCATCAGGTTATATAAGCTGCCGGCCGTGAGTCCGGAACGATTTGCCGGCTGGACTCCGTTTCAACTGAAAGTTTACGTTAAAAACTATATGGCAGCAAAGATTGCTGAACTGGAAAAAGCGAGTAATGAATGAGACAGTTTAAATATGACCGTCAGCGGGAATTTCTCAGCCGCGACGCAATTCATGACGAACAGGCGCAATTATTGGCGGCGCACATTGAGTATTGCCGCGCCAAATCCCCGTATTACGCGAAAATGTGCGCGGACTTTCCCGCGGCGACGGCGGCAAACAGTTTTGATATTCTCTCTTCCATGCCATTTACCACGAAGGACGATCTGGCCGGAAACATCAATCGTTTTGTCGCCGCGCCGGAGTGTGATATTCGTGACATCGCTTTTTCTTCCGGAACCACTGGCGCTCCGCTTCCAATCGTCTACACCGAAAATGATCTGCAACGGCTGGCCTACAACGAGCAAAAGGCTTTCATCGCCTGCGGGATGACTCCTCATGACAAAATATTGCTGACCTGCACAATGGATCGCTGCTTTATTGCCGGTCTTGCCTATCGCGAGGGAGTGCGGGCCGTCGGTGCTTCCGTTATCCGCAATGGCTTGAACTCGCTTGAGAGTCATGCCGGAATTATCGCAACCCTGAAGCCGAGTATAATCATCGGCGTTCCGTCATTCCTGAAAAAACTGATTAAATTCCTGACTGCCGAAAACATTGATCCCGGTTGCGTCAAAAAGCTCATTTGCATCGGTGAGCCGGTACGGAGCAATGACTGTCAGTTGAGCCTGCTGGGGAGCCTGCTGGAAAAACTATGGGGAGCCAGCGTCTATTCGACTTACGCGTCATCGGAGACAATTACGTCCTTCTGCGATTGCGAAGCAGGCTGCGGCGGGCATTTGCACCATGACCTCGCTATCCTTGAAATAATTGACGACAACGGCAGCCAGTGCGGCCCCGGCGAGACGGGAGAAGTTGTTATTACTCCATTGCAGATGGAAGGAATGCCGTTGCTGCGTTTTAAGACCGGAGACATCAGCCGGTACTTCGACGAAAAATGTGCCTGCGGCCGCTCCACCCCGCGTCTCGGTCCCATCGCCGGGCGCAAACAGCAGATGATGAAGATCAACGGCACCACCGTCTATCCGGAAACGGTATTTTCCTGCCTTGAAACCCTGCCGGGAATTATGGACTATTACATCATTGCGCAATCGTGCGACGGCCACTTGACACAGGCGGAAGTCACGGTTTCCATCAGCGGCGATAGTGCGCTGACCGTGGAGACAATCAGCAACCGGATTGCGGCAACCGCACGAGTGCGCCTGCCCGTAGCCATCAAACCGCACGATCAAGTATGCCGGAAAATATTTCCTGGCGCGTCACGCAAACCAATACGCTTTTTCATGGTTGACGGCAAAGAGATCGCAACATGAGAACTCAGGAGATAATTGATTAATGGATGAAAATGTAAAAAAACGCTGTAATTCCGAGAATGCATTCACTTCATTTTCTCCGTCGTATTCACTGGAACAAATCCGGCAGACGGCCGAAAGCAACCGATTGTTAAGCATAGAAATAGAGCCTACTTTAAGCTGCAATTACCACTGCCCATACTGCTATGCAGGCAGAAATGACAACGTACCGGACAGCGAACTTAGTTACCATGAAATTACCGGTGTCGTAAAACAGGCCAGAGACCTCGGCGCTGAACGGGTAATTATCCTGGGCGGCGAGCCATTGATCTACCCTAAGATTTTTGAGCTGATCGCTTACATCTCATCACTTGACATGTCCGTTGAGCTGTTCTCCAACGGCTCATTGCTGACGGCTGAAACGGCCAGTAAACTTTTTAAGGCTAATGTTCGACTGGTACTCAAGCTCAATTCTTTCAAGGAGGAAATACAGGCAATGCTCACCGGCGAAGCCGACGGTTTGAAAAAGGCCATGCAGGCATTGGAAAATGCCGCGGCTGCCGGTTATGCCCGGGGCAATGAGCTACTGGCGGTCAGTACCATCATCTGCCATGCCAATTTGGGTGAAATGGAAGAGTTGTGGCGATATCTGCGCGACCGCCATATCATACCATATTTTGAGGTTATTACCCCGCAGGGAAAGGCTGTTGAAAACGCCTGGCTGCAACTGTCGTCCGAAGAGATTCGCGGCGTTTTCGAAAAGCTGTCGGCGCTGGACCGCGAATACGGATATGACTGGGAACCGCGTCCTCCCCTGGTCGGAGACCGCTGCCTGCGTCACCAGTATTCCTGTCTGGTCACCAGCACCGGCAACGTTTTTCCTTGTGTCGGCATTGACGTATCAGTGGGCAACATCCGGGAAACGCCGCTGCGGGAGATAATCTCCGGCAGCGAAATCATTCAGGACCTTCGTAATCATCTGAACACCATCAAAGCGCCATGCGGAGCGTGCAAACTGGCTGACGAGTGCTACGGGTGCCGCGGAACAGCTTATCAGATGACCGGCGACTGGCTTGCCTCCGATCCGCTATGCTGGCGAGGGGATAGAAATAAGCATTCCATCCGGACATTACCGATAGATGCCGCCGGGCTCATTCCGCATAAAGCTCCGATGCAGTTGATAGATTCTCTGGACAAAGTTGGAGAGAAAATATTCGTCTCCTCAGTTAAAATAGCGCCGGACAACCAGTTTCTCTCTCCTGACGGAGAAATGATTGAATCAGCCTATATTGAGATGATCGCCCAGACTATGGCGGCCGGCAATAATTTTCGCGAACAGTCAAAATCCGGGGGAATGCTTGCCGGAGTTAAAGACTTTCTGGTACACGGCTCATGCCGGGCCGGGGATAAATTGAAAATCACCTGCACCAAGAAAATTAAATTTGATAACTGGAGTATTATTTACGGCGAGGTATGCCGCGGAAACAAACTCATCGCCGAAGGCGAGCTGAAAATATGGATGACTTCATGAAATACATACAGACAATCATCATCGCCGCTGTCTCCTTGTGCAGTATTGTGCTCAATGCCGAAACCGATGCCCGGACAAAGGCCGTCGATGACGCTTTCGCCCAAATCAATCAATCAACGCGGGAGATGTCAACCTTCAGCGCAAAATTCAAGCAGATTAAAAAGTTCCGCATCCTTACCTCGCATATGGTGCTGGAGGGCTCGCTCTACATCAACCGCACCCCGTTTAAACTGGCCTGGCATATCGAGAAGCCGATCGGCTATACGGCAATCATCAGCGAAGACCGGCTGCTGCAATGGGATAAAGAAACTGACCGCACGAAAGAATATAAATTCAGCGACAACCCGATACTGGGGATGATCGCAAAAATATACCATGATATTCTCCTTGGAGATTTTGCCAGAATCACCCAGGATTGTGATGTCTCCATTGATAAACCGGCGTATACCGTCAATGTCACGCCGCAGGCAAAAAGTCCTATGAGCAAAGCCGTTTCTAAAATCGTTTTTATCTTCAACAAGGACTTCCGCAACCTAATATCCGTCTCAATTGACGAATCCGGCGGCAACAGCACAACCATTGATTTCAACGATATAAAAGTTAACGGGACCATTCCGGAAAAAGCATGGAAGACTGGCAATGATTCTTGATTTGAGACGTTACCGCAAGGTTATTATCGTTATCCTTTTTGCCATTGTCGGCATCTGCCTGTTGCTGCTTTCCGGTAAAAAATACAGCAGCGACATCACTGACATGCTGCCCGAGGGATCGGTCGCCGCAAAAATGTTGAAATACCTTCACGAAGAAAACGTCGCCGGCAGAATAACCGTTGAACTGCGCTTGAAAGACAACTGCAACAACCTGAAACTGCTTCCGCAAACCGTGACGCAGCTTGAAATGACGCTTAAACACCCAGAGATCATCTCCATTTTTACCGGTTTTGCCATGCCCGATGCGGAAACCCTGGCCGAGGCATACACCGCGCTGCCGCAACTAATCGGCAAAGAGGATATGGCCAAAGTTGCTGAAATGACCGCTATGGATGGAATCGGCGAGACCATGCGCGGAAATTATATCCGGCTGGCGGCTCCAGGCGGCGAGGAATTTTGCCGCTTCATTGAGAAAGACCCTCTCGGCCTCAATCGCATCGTCCTGAAAAAGCTTGGACTTTTCTCCGAGATCGTCACCTACCGGACGGCTCCGGGCTCCACCATGCTGATCGGGCCGGACCAGCGGCGGGCATTGTTGATCATTGAAACCGCCATTCCTGTATCCGACGGCCGCCGGGCAATCGCATTTCTCTCTTTTCTGGACGGCGCGCTTAAAAAGCTGCCTGACCAGGTCACCGCATCCGTGCTCTGCGGACACAAGCATACTATCGGCAACGAAAAAGTCATTGCCGGCGATATTCCCAAAGTATCAATCGCCTCATTGATTATTTTCGCCCTCCTCTTTGCGGTAATCTACCGTAAAAGGGCGCAATCATTCCTGATTATCCTGATGCCGATGGTCGCGGTGCTGATCACGGTGGCAGTCATGGGGCTGGCGATTGACCGGATATCGGCCTTTGTCATCGGCTTCGGCGGCGTAATGGCCGGGATTTCCGTGGACTACGGCATCTGTGTTTATGAATTATGCGGCAAAGCCTCCGGCAACAGAATACATGAGGTCGGCAAGATTGTCCGGCCGCTTTTTGCGGGAGCCCTGACGACAATAGGCATCTTTGTCGCCTTTCTTTTTTCCGGCACCGGCGCGTATACCCAGCTCGCAATCTTCGCGATCCTCAGCGTTTCGCTCTCACTGGCAATGGCAGTGTACATTTTACCCAATCTGCTGCCTGACAACGTGAAAAGCTCGATTATTCAGTTAAACACCCCTGTCTTCAAATACCGCAGTTCAATCTTCATCGTCACTGTCTGGGGCATTGTCATCGCCGCATCAACAGCGCTTGCTCTCTCATTCTCTTTCTTTGACAGCAGCGTCACCTCCCTAGACGGAGCGGGCAAAGACGTCATCAACGCCGAAGCGGAATTCAATGCCTACTGGAGCAAACGCGAAATGCCGGCAATCCTGGCGATAAAAGGCAAAGATCGCGAGCAGGTGCTGCAAACCGGGGAATCGCTGGCCGCAATGGCCGGTGAATCCGGCATTAAAGGTTTTATATCGCCAGTCATGATCACTCCGAGCGCCAGAACCGCACAGCGCAATCAAAGCGCCTGGCGCGAATTCTGGACTGTGGATAAAATCAATAAGACGCAGGTTCAAATCGTCTCATCCGGATGCAAAAGCGGCTTCCGCGAAGATGCGTTCAGCGCGTTCAACGCGTGGCTGGCGGCGAGCCGCGATAACAGCGGCGGCAAATGTCCGCTGCTTGCCGCCATTCAGGATAAACTGCTGAAGCGCAGCGGGGAGGAATGGACGCTCACGTCGTTCATGATTGATTCCCCGGAAAATTACAAGTTAATCGAGAAGGTCCAGAAACAGCTCCCCGGCCTTCGCGTGATTTCTCCGCGCGTGTTGCGCTTTTCAATCGGGGAGGAAGAGCTTAACCGCCTGCTTGGAATCGGCATTGCCAGTTTTATCATTGTACTGCTGCTGAGTATTTTCGCCACTGGCGGCTTTACAACCGGAGTCGCGGCGCTGCTGCCGGTAGTGGCGGCAGTGACAGTCATCTGCGGGTTCTCCGCCGCCTTCAAACTCCCGCTGACCATCCCGTCCTGCGTTGCCATGATTATTATTATCGGACTCTCCAGCGACTATGGCATATTTATGGTTTTCCGCTGTTTTAAATCGCTTCAAAATGACATCATGACGGCAGTAGCCCTGTGCGCCATGGCCACCGCCGCAGGCGCTTTAACCCTGCTGTTCGCCTCGCATCCGGTAATGTTTAAGCTTGGGATTACTTTATTTGCCGGGATTGTCATATCATATGTGGCGGCAGTGACGCTGATTCCCGCGCTGGCGGTACTTTTCAAAGGCAGAAATAAAACCGGAATTCAGTTGCTGATGGTTCTTATTGCCCTGGCGGGCGGCGGCGGATGTTCGCTGTACAATACGCTGCCGGAGCCCGTCCGGCTGCTCAGTTCTCCGGCTCCGCGGACATATAATCCGCCGGACAAACAGTGGAGTACGATCTCCTCGCTGAGTTTCTCTGTATCCGGTTATCAGCAGGACAGTCTGCTGTGCGCTGCCGAGTTCGACGCAGTCAACCGCTGCGGCTCGATTGTCTGCATGCAGCCGGCCGGTATCAAAATACTTGAGACTTCATTCTGCGGCGATAAAATCACACACAGGTTTGTCATTCCTGAACTGGAAAAACGCGGGCTCAAGGTTGAGGACGTGGTTCGGGACCTCAAGCGCATCAGCTTTGACACCAGGATGACGAACACCCCGGGAATCGTTTATGAATTCGATAAAAACACCGGAATGCTCAGGACAAAGAAATGTATTAAGAATGACCGCTGTATCTGGAAAATATCATATCGGCAGTATAAGTTAATCGGCGGTTACTCCGTCCCGCTTGAAATAAGGCTGGACAGCAGCGAACCTGACTATTCGCTGCTGATAAGAATCAAGGAATTTTCAGAAATACCATCAAAACATGTGCAATGAAATGTTTTATAGTACATTAATCAATGAAGGCGTCAAGTCTTGTTTGCAAAATGAACAGGGCGATATTGTCGCGACCTTCAATTTCCCACACGGGAGCGGAATATTCGAAGGACATTTTCCCGGCAATCCAATCCTTCCCGGCATATGTCAGCTTGAAGCGGTAAAATATATGATTGAACGAACGCTTGGCTGCAAATGCCGCTTGCGACAGGCATCCAGCATCAAATTTTTCCAGCCGATCCGGCCTGATCAGGAATTTACCCTGGTTATCAGTTGCGCAAACAATGGCGACAACCAGCTTGACGTCAGATGTAAAGGAACAACCGGCGAAAACAATGCCAGAAGTACAGATATAAAAGCAAGGTATGAGATAGATGACGCGACGTAAAAAAAATGATTACTTTAATGTGCCGGACGACGCGCCGAAACTTATCAGCGCATCCATAACCAGGCGCTGTCAGTTCAGTGAAGTTGACGCGCTGGCGATTGTGTGGCATGGCCGCTATGTCTCATTTTTTGAAGAGGCGGCAACCGAACTCGGACACAAATGCGGCTTGACCTATGAAGCCATGCGTGAAGCCGGAGTCACTGCTCCTGTTGCCCAACTGCATATTGATTATTATCGCCCGCTTCATCTCAACGAGCGCTTTACGGTCCAGGCCTCGGTTATCTGGTGCGAAGGCGCCAAACTCAACACTCAATTCGTAATCACCGGCGAGGACGGCTCCTGCGCCTGTACCGGATATACTGTGCAGATGTTCGTCGAAGCAGAAACGGAAGAGGTCTGTATTTTGCCGCCGCCGCTGCTGGCGGCATTCCATGATAAATGGCTGGCCGGCGCATTCAATGACTAAACCAACTCCAAACGCTAAAGCTGTAATTACCCTGGCAGAAGTTGTAAGCGCCTATGGCGATGGTTGCGCCGCGCTCTTCGACGGACTTTACTCGTCCGTTTCAGCGGTCGCCTTCCAAGCCGGCAACCCGTCGCCGCTCTACCAGGCGTATCCTGTCGGAACTATCCCCGGTATAGAAGACAAAGATGTCAGGCTGTTCGACATCCTGCGGCGGCTTGCAGGCCTCATCGGCAAACTGCCCGGCGGCGCACCGCTTTACCTGGCAGTCACCATTGGCGCAATAGACTTGCTGGAGCGGCAAATCCACGCTGGTTCAACAGACTATCAACCTCATCTGAAGTCGCTGACAAAGATAGTTAAGCAACTGTTTGGAGAACGCCGGATTATCATTGTCTCAGGTGCGTGCGCGGCATCAACTTGCGCCATCGCCAAGGCCGCCGGCGATATTGACGCCGGACGAACTGATTGCGCAATTGTCCTGTCCTGTGACGCATTGAGCGAATTTATCTTTTCCGGCTTTGCGTCGCTTGGAGCGCTGGATCAGCAACGGGCACGTCCTTTCGACAGGAGCCGCGCCGGGTTGAATTTGGGAGAAGCCGCGGCCATAATGGTTTTGCAATCTCCGCGCCTCTCTGTCGGCGATAACGTTATCGGCAGTATTGCCGGATGGTCTCTGTCCTCCGATGCAACCCATGCTACTTCGCCTGATCAGGAAGGCAACGGACTGGCTCGTGCCATCCGTTCCGCAATTGCGGCGGCGGAAGCTGCACCGTCAGATATTTCATTTATCGCCGCCCACGGGACGGGAACTCAATATAACGATACCATGGAACTTGCGGCATATCATCAAGTTTTCGAGCAGCCGCGACCGGTTTTCTCAATCAAGTGGGGTACAGGACACACTATTGCCGCCGCCGGGATGGTACAACTGATAGTCGCCTGTCGTGCGAAAAAAATTGGCAAGATTCCTCCTAACGCACTGACCCTCACTCCTGAAGACAATGCGGCAGGTTGGGTTTCGTCTTCCGAAACCGCGGTTCGCGATGGTTGTATTCTATCCGTCAACTCCGGCTTCGGCGGTATCAACGCCGCACTGGTATTATCCTGATTTATCCTAAAGCGGATAAATATTGGAAATATCCGCTTTCAAATTTTTCACCCATGTATTATAATGAGAATTGATGGTATGCGCCGCCGGATCATACTTGAGGCCGGAACTGTCCTTGTATGTTATGGAAAAACGTTCAGTGGTATATTTTACATCCATGACTGCCTTGACATCACGTTTGGCGTAAAATGCTTCAATATGTCCTGGCGCAATAACTTTCATTTCGAACTTTCTTTTCCTGCCGGCTTCAAGTATCTTTTGAGTTACCCGATTCAGGTCGGCATTTTTTGAGGCTACGAAAAATGGTTCATCTTTAACCTCAGCGACAGGCGCTGAAGAACGGCAGCCGCCGATAGCAACCAGTACGAACATTAAAGCGAACAGAACATAGCGTTGTTTTCTTATCATTTGCTGAAACATAGTTATCTCCTTATTATTTGCTGAAGTTGAAAAATACCATGAACGGCATTGATGATTTCTCGTTGATATTGATCAAGCCAAGCTGAAAACTGCTTCTTTCAGCATAATTAACCAGACCGATCTGGGGGCCGATGCTTCTGGTCACCACGTTGACAATTCCCGCCTGAAAACCTTTGAGCTGTTCAACAATATTGACCAGACTGACCTGTCCGCCGTCAGCATTATTACTTAAATTTGTTGCTCCGACCTGCCAGCCTTTGGATTTGTCAGCTTTGTTGAAAAGCGATACTTGAGCGCCGTCAGACTCTACTTTACTCAAGCAGGTGAATACGGAGGCCTGCAAACCGTGACTTCTGGCGGAAGAATTGCAGAAGCCCATACTGAGTTGAGCGCCGTTAACTCCGGCACAGTCAGAGCCGAAAAGCGATAAATCCAAACCGCTTACATGCGAGGTCCCGGAAAACGGAAAACCAAATCTGAACCCGGTAACCCTGACTCTGCCCGTATTGCCTGGGACGTCAAACCAGAAACCGATTTGAATAGGGGCGTGCTCATCTGCATTTTGGACTGCATCCTTAGAAGCTTTTACCTGATTTTTAGCCGGTTCCGGAGATGCCGGTGAAGTTTGGGCATAAGTCTGAAATGCAAAGCAACCAATAGCCAGCAAATACGCCAACGTCATTTTCTTTAACATATTTTATCCTTTTTGTAACAATATTTATATAAAACGTTAAATGCTCGTTTACCTGCGATGAGTAGATATATATGCAGTCGCGCTCGAAGCCACCCGGTGCAGCATGGCATTGTCATTGCCGCCTACTGAAAAAGCGCCGGCCCATGCGCTGCACTTGGAATAAAATTCCGGAAACGCAATAGTATTGCCGGTGTCTTTGTCAATAAATTTAACTTTCATTAAAACTGCAGAAGAGCCGGCCATAGGCCCAACCCAAAATCTGGCGGCGCCGCCAATGAATTTGATGTCAATAATCTCTGGAGCAATCACCAAAGTTTTGCCGGCGGTGACCGGTCCGTTTAATTCAGGATATATTACTCTGACCTTTTCCATTAATAATAGATCAATTTTAGCTATGGCTTTCTCATTTGCCGCCTGCCCGGCGTATTTGGCGGGCAAGGTTATTTTATTGAGTTGAATATTCTTGAAATTTTCAAAAGTGATTTGCGGCGGTTGGTTAATTTGTCCGGAAGGCTGAATTTGGGTGGCGCAACCCGTCAGCAGGCACATAGAATATATCATTAGCGCCGCCATGATGAATTTGTTCATCCGCCCTCCTTCTTTGAATCTGCAATATGATTAAAACGTTTAAGATAAGAAAAATATAAACATAGACCTAATATAAATCAAGACGATTTTTGCCTTTTTTGAGTTATCTTTACATTTTAGCTATTATCGCCGGTAAATCGCTTATCAATTATAACTTGCCGTTCCCTGAGCCGCCCCTGCAGTCGCTGGATATCGAGCTTGGCGAATGCGGTTTTATTCTCTTGTTTCAGCGCTGCCGCGGCGGTTCCGGCGGCTTCGCCAGTTACCGCGCAGGTCGGGATCGCGCGAGTGATGTCCCATGCGGTAGAACCGGCGGAGATACAGCGGCCGGCAGTGATCAGGTTCCCCGTTCGCACCGCTGCCAACGCCCGCAATGGAATATAAAAAACGGGTCCGCTCTTGCGCCAATCGCCAGTCATACCCACGGCATCTTCGAAGTAACGCTTGTCGTCCGTCTCCTCCAGTTCGACTGCGCCCTTGAGCCGGCGCGTCATGCGGAACGTTGGAATCGAGGGCATGAACAGCGGGCGCACCGCTGAGTTTTTCTGTTTCAGCGCAATCAATCTCTGCTTGAAAAGTTTTCTGGTCTCAAGCACGAATCCGGTAACATCGTCGGCGTCATCTCCGGTAAATCCCCGTCCGGAATCCGGTGGAAGTCTGCCATGCGGGTCATACCATTTTGTGAATGCCTCAAGTTGAATAGTTGCGCCATCGAAATAATAGAACCAACCGGCGCAGACATTGGCGCTCCATGATACCGTCTCTTCGCCCGCGCGGAAGCAGACATCCGCATCGCCCGATGCATCCACTACCGAACCGCAGGCAATCGCACTGCGTCCGTTCTTGTTCTCGACGATTACCGCTTTGATCAATCCGGATTCTTTGACTACATCACAAAAACGCGTGTCATAATAAAGCTTGACATGGTTGTCTCCGAGAAAATCTTCCAGTTCCAGCATAAATGACATGGGGTTAAAATCAACCTGGTATCGCTTTTTCGTGCGCGCTTCAATGTCGCAGCCGGGCAGCCAGCAGTCTGGAATCCTGTCATAGCCGTCCCGGATGGATAGTTTCAGCAACTCTTCGGCTAAGCCTTTTATGACCTGATTACCACGTCCGTCGCAGAGCGGCAGATAGATAATCACATTTCCGAGCGTGGCAAGCCCGCCGAGCCCGAATTCTTTCTCAATCAGACAGGCGCTTGCCCCATTGCGCGCCGCGGCGACGGCGGCAGCGACTCCGGCGATACCCCCGCCAATGACAACAACGTCATATTCGGCGGAGACCGGAATGGTTTTCGCGTTTTCGGTAATATTTTCCATGATTGTCAAGTCCGTCAGTTAATAGCTATTTGCCGCAAAAAGAAAGGACAGCCCAATTGAAACAGCCCGTAGTCAATTTAGCATACCAAAGCAGATTTGCGAACTTGTTCCCGCGCATCTTGTGCCGCAACTTGCACGCGAATACGGAGTGACGGAGAAGGGCAGGACATTCGATCCGTAGAATCTGTGGTATTGCTGCATGCCCTGCTTGTACATTCGTTGAGTCTGAACGATGCCTGTGACCTATACCGGGAGATGACCGCCCAACCCTGAATATCGTGGAGTTCAGTCAGGCAAAATCTACTTCCTCAAATACCAGTTAGCTTATCGTTGGCTTATGTACCGTTTTTAAGGGAGAAAACAGGACCTGCCAAGAGTTGACAGAAGAAACGGGAATCGTTGTTTTTAGGTAAAAATTGGTGGAGCATAAAGCTCTAAAGCGCGAACGCTCTCCGTTATGAAAAAATGTTAAAAAAATAGAAGCGGATTTGACTTTTTCGATTTTTGATTAAAATTACCTATATATATTAATAAGTAATGGTAAAACTATACAAATGAAAGAATCTAAAACAGTCTCCGGTACGGAAAACGCAGTAAGGATAATTCACAAACATGGCGGAATTATTCGAAGTTCGGCGGCTATTGATGCTGGAATATCTCCTAGAACACTCTATGCTCTGCTCGACAAAGGCGTTCTTGAAAAATTCTCCCGTGGCTTTTATCGGCTGGCGGAACTTCAGCCTTTGGCTAATCCTGATCTGGTCATAATTGGATCGAGAGTTCCGCGCGGAGTGATCTGCCTTATTTCCGCGCTTGCATTTCATGAAATCACCACTCAGATTCCACATGAAGTAAATATTGCACTTGAAAAGGGCATGGAAGAACCTAGGATATCCCATTTGCCAATATCGGTTCACCGTTTTTCCGCGCAGACTTTTCAGTCCGGTATTGAGGAGCATATGATCGACGGAGTTAGCATTCGTGTTTATAGTCTGGAAAAAACTCTGGCCGATTGCTTTAAGTTCAGAAATAAAATCGGTATGGATATTGTACTGGAGGCGCTGAAGCTTTACAAAGAGCGAAAACACTTTAATGCGGATGAACTGCTTAAATACGGCAAAATCTGCCGGGTCGAAAAAGTTATGATTCCTTATCTTGAGGCGATGTTATGACCGTAAAAAATCTCAAAAACGTTGCGGGATCCATTCGGCAAAAGCTGCTGAACAAAGCCAAAGCGGACGAACATTCAATGAGATATTGCAATATTATTGCATGGAGCGTTTCCTGTACCGGTTGAGTGTTTCTCCCCATGCCGACAAATTTATCCTGAAAGGAGCTCTAATGCTTCGGGTGTGGAATGCTCCGGAAATTCGCCCAACGATGGATATCGACATGTTGGGACGTACCGGCAACAATCTGGAAAATATAACAGCAATAGTCAAAGAAATATGCAAGCTTGATATTGCTGACAATGATGGCTTGGTCTTCGACGAAAAACACATAGATGGCGAACAGATAACGGAAGATGCCGGATATTTGGGGGTCAGAATAAGAATTCCAGCCATGCTGGATACGGCGTTATTGAAAGTTCAAATGGATATCGGTTTCGGCGATGCTGTTTATCCGGAGCCGCAAAAATATCTTTTCCCTGTACTGTTGAATTCGCCAGTGCCAAACCTTCTATGCTACAGCAAGGAAAGCGCTATCGCAGAAAAATTTGAAGCGATGTTAAAGCGAGGGAAACTGAACAGCCGGATGAAAGATTTCTATGACATCTGGTTACTTGCCGGCCAGTACGAGTTTGATGGTCCACAGCTTTGCGATGCCGTGCGCAGGACGCTGGAAAGACGAAATGTCAATTTGCCAGAACAGATCACCGCTTTTTCCGATGAATTTATTGAGTACAAAAGGATTCAATGGACTGCATTCCGTAAAAAACTGCGGAACGTATCGGCACCTGAACATTTTGCTGAGACGGTGGCAATGATTAAGGATTTCTTGACTCCTGTAATTGAAACCCTTCGTTTGGGAAAACCCATGGCGAAACACTGGCATGCTTCTGGTCCTTGGCAATACTGAAGTTCGTTCGTATAAAAACTCAAATCCACCGGAGTTTTTTTTACCATACACGATTGTTTCGATTGATAGATGCCACCGTGCACCCGCTACCCTGCTTTAACTGGCAGGGGTTTTTATTGTCTGAATTGGTGATTTTTGAGAAAATGTGTAAAAATGTGTAAATTATGATTCATTCTTTTAATAATAAAAATGCTTTAATTTAACATTATTTATAAAAAAGGCACTAATTTTGCAACTGGGTCTTACATAGATCACCTCAAAAAAATGTGTAACCCCTTGAACTGAGCCGCATTTGCGGCGAGAAATACGGAAAAAACAGTAATTTTGCTGGCGTTTTGACAATAAAAAAGATACCGTTCTTTAAACACAAACCCGGGCAAGCAGCCCGAAAGGACGGTATCCATGTTAAAATTA
>CAIKZE010000205.1 GCA_903831825.1 uncultured Lentisphaeria bacterium
ACTTTCTACTGGTGTCTCGGGGGCACTTTCGGCTTTGCCGGTTCGTTACAAAGCTACGGCTTTGCTCCTCTCCGGCAACCCCAAAATTTCTCCCCGATACCCTCAGTATAAAAATACCACTTATTTCTTTACAACTCCTAAGACTGATGCCGACCTGAATTTTAATGCAATGAAAAAGAACCTGAGAAATTATATAAAAAACAAAAAGAGAGAAGTAACCGATGAATAACAAAATCAAACGTTATCCGCAACGCGCAATACACCTGGACTTTCATACAATGCCTAAAGTAGATGACGTAGGCGCTGATTTCAATGGAAAAGAATTTGCCGGGACTCTTAAAAATGCCCATGTGGATTCAGTAACGGTGTTTGCCAAGTGCAATCTGGGATTTGCTTATTATCCGACAAAAGTCGGCATCCCGCATCCGGGGCTCCAATGCGATCTCCTGGGCGGTATGGTTGAAGCTTGTCATAAGGAAGGGATTATGGTTTTAGCGTATTTTAACGCAGGACTTGACCATGAAAATGCCATTCGTCACCGCGACTGGTGTGTCCTGCCGGCAGACGGCACAATTTACAAAGAGGACAAGCTGGACAATTTCTTCAGGAAAATGTGCCTCAATACCGGTTATGGAGACTACTTAATAGAAATGGCAAAGGAAGTTTTAAACTTGTATCCGGTTGATGGGCTTTTCTTCGATTGCTTCAATATTTCATCTCCCTGTCATGGCATTGAATGTCTGAAAACTGCGGAAACACAAGGAAAAAGTGTAACGGATAAGCAGGCTGCAAAAGAGGTTTTAAACTGGTCAAATATAAATTTTGCCGCCAGAGTAAAAAACGTTGTGCCGGAAGAAAAACTTCTTTATTTTAACGGTATTCCTTTTAAGGATCAATTGCCTTATTGCGGCCATTTTGAAATTGAATGCCTGCCTCAGTCGCTTTGGGGGTATGACAATTTTCCTGCCAATGTCAGGTATACAAGAAATCTCGGGAAACATGCTATCGGTCAAACGGGACGTTTTCAGGGAGACTGGGGCGATTTCGGCGGAATACGAGCGCTGGAAGCATTGAAATTTGACTGTTGCCATGCCATCAGCAATGCGGTCGTTTGCGGCATCGGAGATCATATGCATCCTCGCGGTAAACTTGATAATGCGGTCTATGGCATTATCGGAAACATCTATGCGGAAATTGCGCAATTGGAGCCTTGGACCAGCAATGTTAAGGCGATTGCGGAAATAGGTGTGCTTATACCGCAAAAGGTGATCGGCTATCCTGTCACCAACTTGGAAGGCATCAATAATCCTGTAGCAGGAGCAGTCAGAATGCTGACGGAATTGAAATATCAGGTAGATGTTGTTGATTGGGATATGGATTTTTTAAAATATAAAGTCCTGATTATGCCGGACAATGTTTTTATATCAGAGCGGCACAAAGATAAATTGAAACAATATATTGAGTCTGGAAACAGCATTATCAGTTCCGGCAATTCCGGACTCCGCGAAGATAAAGTTGGTTTTGCGCTGCCGGATAGCTGGGGTATCGAATACGATGGGGAAGAAAAACCTAATGTGGAGTTTTTTGAGACGGTGGAAGAAATAGGGAAAGATATTCCACATACGCCTGTATCAATATATGACCCGGGAATTTCGGTTACGGCAAATAAAGATACTGACGTTCTGGCTTACTTGTGGGACCCATATTTCAACAAACATTGGGATGGCTACCACGGTTATTATTACATTCCGCCGAAACAAAAAACCAATCGCCCCGCGTTGACCAGGAACAGCAATTTATTTCATTTCAGTTTCCCGGTATTTGAAGGCTATTATGAGCATGCCTATCTTGTTTACAGAAACCTTGTAAGAAACTGCATTGAAAAACTGTTGCCGGACCCGCTGATAAAAACTGAAGGTATTCCTTCCTTTGCCAGGGTGACGCTGACTGAAAAAGACAATTTAAAGATGATCCATATTCTTTCTTATGTGCCTGAATTAAGGGGTAAGAAACAGATTATCGAGGAACCAATATTGCTGAAAAACGTAAGCCTTTTTTTTCGGCAGGGCGAATTGAAAGTTAAGAATATTTATATGGCTCCATCAAAAAAGAAACTCGAGTTTAAGTTAGAAAACGGCTATATCAAAATCGATGTCCCTGAAATAAACGGATATCAAGTGATTGTAATTGAAAATTGAGACTTGTAAAGAATCTCCTCCAGCCCCATCCTATCCCCGCTGCTTGCGGTGGTGATGGTAGATTCTTTATCCGGATTTATTGGCATCCAGTTCAATTTCAAAGAGCAAATCGTGGCGGCAGATATCGGCGTGAGCGATGGCCAGCGGGAACGCTGGAATATTATGGCTGCGGCAATATTGGTCAAATATTTTTCTGTCTTCAATATTTTTGAAATAAGCAATTCCCCTGGATAAATCGTTCCAGCCCATTTGCCGGGAACGCAGGATTGCATCGACTACGCGCATGGTCAGGTCAATTTGGCATGCCGGGTCTCCGACATGTCCGGTTTGTCCGTCCGGAGCAATGCCGGCGGTTCCTGAAATCATCAAATTGCGGTGCGTCGGAAAAGATATTTCGACTGCGCGGCTGAATGTGCTTTTATAATTCAACGGCGACTGCTGCATGGGTGAGACCACTTGTTGAATTTTGACTTTATCCGTCTTGGGGCGGACTGCAAGTATATTGCAGATAAGAGCAGCCCCGAATTGATTGGCGGCGCCAATCCCGGTACTGGCAGGTATAAGCTTGTCGAAAATACCGCTTTCTTTATAGAAAGCAGTTCTGACGCAATTAAATTCTTCATACCATTCGAGCAGTTTGTCAAGGAAAAACCAGGTGCGGACAATATCGTTGAATTGAAAACCGTAAAGCGCCAGCGTTGACGCGATAATTTTCAGAACTTCGCGGGTTTGTTCTGTTCGTGACGCTTCCATATTTTCAGGACTGATTCCGCTTAAATTGCAATATTGGGCATATTCATCTTCGTAAGTGAAGCCGATGGTTTTGGAATTGTATTTGACTGGAACGGGACTGGTCCCGGAAATGGCGAAAGTCTGGCTGGAAGATATCGTTCCGTCCTTACAGGCATCGCCCTGCAGCCACACGGTCTGGTCAGCAGACGAATCATAATGCCGGATTCCGGCGAAGACAAAACGGTTCAACATTAAAGAGTCCTGTTCCGCCGGAAAATCGCGCAGCGCAGAGTTCATTTTTAAGTTGTCATTGCCGCATGCGGTAATGCAGTATTCGGTTCTGCCATGGAGCGCAAGCGTTGAAATACTATACTTGTCGTTGTTTGTTATGGTCAAAGTTCCCATGTTTTTAATCTTCTTGTTTTCCTGTCGAGTTGTTTCATTGCTTTATTATTTTAAACGGAATCGCCGGTAACGTAACTGTTACTTTTTCTTTTTTTGTCTTAAGGACTTCTTTATTAGAAACGTTTTTTGGGGTGATATTATTGCTGCCGGTATTCTCTTTTTCTTTATTTTCCTGTATTTTAGGAGGTTCTTTGAGGGCTTCCTTCTTCGGCGCCGGCGGTTCCTCTCTGTCAATATAGGCGGTACCGGTTAAAATCAGGTTATCCATCATGCCGGAAGGCGCATTGGCTTCGGCTTTCAAAATTAAGGCATGTTTGTTTTTGGCCGCGGGGATAAAGCCGTTTTTGATTGAAATGCCTTTCGGAGGATCGACAAGCTGAATGGAAACAGGAATTTGCAAATCCGGTTTCCGTATAATTTCCAATGGGATGGAAACCTCTTTGCCGGGAGCCAGCTCGATAAAGCCTTGCGGAGGGATCGCGGCGGAAATAATAAACGGCGAGGAGTCATTGATAAGAACTGTTTCTTCGCCGGAATCAACCAGATGATGTAAGCTGAATGCCTGCGTCTCGTCTTCCGCCGGAATCGCCGTATGGCAGACGGTTTTGCCATTTATTAACGCCGTACCTTCCAGTACAGGCAATGTAATTCCCGCCGGGCTTTGTTCAGAAGATGAAATTGTAATGCGGACTTTCCTGGAATTCTCCGGGATGACGGTCCCGTTCAGAGTAAGTCCTGAAGCATTGTCCTTCAAATTAAGTTTTATTTGACCGTTGAAACCCTCCTTGCGAATTACATAAACTGTCAGCATCGCGGCTCCGCCTTTGGAGATGGTCAAACTTGCGGGCGCGGCAATCAGCGCAAAATCAGGCTCAGGCGCGCTTATCCGGAGACGATAGGCATATTCCATTCCGCCTTTGCCCTGCGTATCATAAATCTGAACGGTATAAATTCCATTTTCAGGAAGAACATGCGTCAGGCTGGAATCAGCATGATGGGTGATATATCCCTCAGTCAAATCTTTACTGTCATCATTTTCCTTCAATATTTCTCCCCGGCTGTTAAAAAGAGTGATGAACGAATCCAGCGGAGAGCCAAGCCGCCGCGCATAAACTTCAACAGAAACAGTTTGCTTTTTTTTGCCCTCAAAGCAAAAATAATTTTTTTCTCCGGGAGTCGTGATTTGCCCGTTTATTACAATCGGCATGGTGATTTTTTGTGCTGTTTCCCTTGATTTGCAGGAGTCTGCGGCTAAGACTTCCGGGAGCCCGCCTACCGCAAATGATACCTGGTTTGAAACGATTCCGTTATTCTTTACGCTGACTTTCTGAACGGCAGGCGCAGTTTTGTCAACATCGACGTCAATCGAATCCGTTGGCAGATTTACCCCAAAAATTTTTACTGGAACCGGAGCTTTGCCTGATGAGGCTCCGATCTGAAAGATATGAGTTATATATGGAAGTTCGCCGATTTTGACCCGATATACAAAATCCTCACGTCCGCGGTAAATAGAGTCGCGAACAGCCAGAAAATAATCGCCGTCTGCGGTAATATTGTAAAACAGCACCGGGTCCTGTTCATATCTGAAGTCATCGGCAAAGGCCAGTTCTCTGCCTTGGGCGTCATAGAGCGTCAGACAGATTTTGAACCATCCCGGAACGGCATCCGCCATATACGGAATCAGCGCCCTGGCTGACGCTTCGAACACAAGATGCTGTCCTTTTTTCGCGGTAAATTTAAAAAAGTCAATATCGCCCGGCATGATTTGTCCATTGATTAAAACAGGCAGTTCGGGAATGTTGACGGCATGTTCCCGATTGTCGTTCGGCTCTGTTTCCATAATCTCCTTCAACTGAGCAATATTGAATATCAGCTTATTTGAGATTCCAGTGTCGGTAATCAGGCATAATTCACGGTCGCCGGGGGCGGCATCTTTCGAAATGGCAACTTTGAGTTTGACCACTTCGTCAATGGCCTTTTTCTGACTGTTCGGTTTCTTTTTTTCAGGCTCTCTGGAGTCAATGATCTGCAGGGTGACATCCGGGGTGTTGACGCAGGCGGATTTTGCGCCATAAATAAACTGGCCGCCGATTTTTATTTCGAACTCGGTTCCAGGCGAACTGCCGGCAGGATATACATAACCGATATGGGGAAGATCGGCGGCCGTAACCACCGGAGTCATTCCCGCAATAAACAGAGTCAATAAAATAATGATATATATCCGACTGTCGTTAATGCTCATTTTACTCCGTCCGGCATAATTTCTTTAAGGATGCCGCCGGTTTCTTTTTCCGGTATTTCTTTGGTATTCAGCGGTGAAACCGCGATGCTTCTGCCGTCCGGATGAGGCAACTGCGAATTAAGGTCTATTCCCAGCAGAACATAAATGCTGCCGATTAAATCCCACGGATAAATCGGACGTTCCACAACTGTTTCGCCGCGTTCGTCAGTTTTACCTACTACTTTGCCGCCGCGGAAGCCGCCGCCGGCGACTAATGCAGAAAATGCTTTGCCGTAATGACCTCTGCCGCCATTCCAGGGGGATTCATACTGGACTTTAGGCGTATGCCCGAATTCCCCGGTGACCCAGACAATCGTGCTGTCCAGCAAATTGCGGTCGGACAGGTCCTGCAGCAGCGTTGCCAGTCCTTTATCCAGTTCAGGCAGTTTCTTATACATTTCTTTAAAATGATCCTTATGCGTATCCCAGCCGGGAACGTTGATGGTGATAAACGGAACCCCGCGTTCAGCCAGCCTCCTGGCAACAAGGCAGGACTGACCGAATTTGTTAAGTCCGTATTTCTCTCTCAGTTCTTTTTTCTCTTCAGAAAGGTCAAATGCCTTGCCGGCGTCGCCCAGGATTACCGCATAAGCCTGCTCCTGACAGGCGTCAATGGCTTTAACTGCCGGATCTTCACTCATTTCCTGGCCAAAAGTATCCAGCGATTTCAGCAGCGCCCTGCGGTCATGCTGCCGTTCCAGGGTAATTTTTTCAGAGACGATGCCTTCCACCGCAAACGGCTGTTTGGTGGGATCGCCGCCGGTGGCAAATGATTTGTAACGGGAACCGAGAAAGCCTGTTTCAGAGAAACGCCCCAGCGGGGAGGTGATAGTAATGTTCGGCGGCAGCATTCCGGTGTAACCGCCGTTATAGCCTTTGAAATACGAAATAACAGCGCCCGCGCCGGGGAACATCAGCCCTTCAACCGGCTTCCTTCCCGTCTGTACCAGATAAGCCGCGGTTTCGTGTCCGTTGTTGTTGTGCGTCATGCCGCGCAGAATGACATATTTATCGGCCTGCTTTGCCAGCAGCGGGAGCATCTGGGAGATTTGAATCCCTTCAACATTAGTCGGAATCGGTTTATTGTAAGGTCCGCAATAGTCCTGTCCGGCATTCGGTTTAGGGTCAAAAGTATCCAGTTGCGACAATCCCCCGGCGAGCCATATCTGAATGACCGCCTTTGCGGTCGGTTTCTTTACTTCAGTGTCAACCGCGGCAAGGTTCAGGCAGAACAGCGCCGCGACGGCTGTAAAAATGTAATTCATCTTAATCCTTCAAATATATTTAATGTTTAAGGATAAATTCCTTGGAATTTATCAGCGCCCATCCCAGATCGTAGGTGGCGTCGTTCTGCTTGCGTTTGGGTTCGTTCATATAATTCAAGGCAATGCTCTTTTCTGCTTCCGTCGGGAAACGCGACAGAATAAGCAGATACAGTTCATTGATTATGTAGAGGTTGCCTTTTTTGTCAGTTATTAATTTTCTTATAACCGGTCCCGGTTCAATTTTTCGCTGAATATGAGTTGAATTAAGCAGATGCTGGGCCTGAAGCCATGTCGGGGTGTTGTTTCTTTCCGATTCATAAGATGTATTGCGCGGCGGACGTCCGAAAAGTTCCAGAAACGGCGAGTCAATACTGCCGTCGGCAAGCGTAATCGCGCGATTACCGTTAGGCAGAAACGTATATGGCTCGGGAATATTGCTGGTATAAGTTTCGGTAGTGCCGGTTATCTGGCAGATCGCGTCAATCAGCGGCTCGGCATCAAGCCGCCTGATCCGGTAATGTGAAAAACCGCTATCGTCAGCGGCATTAAAAGGATTGGGCTTAGCGGACAACTGGTAAGTGTTGGAATTCAGGATCAGCCGGTATATGTGCTTGATGTCATATTTATTTGCGACGAGTTCCTTCTCCAGATACGCCAGCAGCTCAGGACTCCAGCAGGAACCGGAGGACTGATTCATATTATCAACGTCGCTGACAATTCCGCGGCCTGTAAGCCTGCCCCATACCCGGTTTACCGCATTCTTCGCAAACCAGGGATTGTCCGGGGAGGTCAGCCATTCGGCGAACACGACTCTGGGATCTTTATCCGGGGGGATATCCATTGGTTTGCCGTTCAACGGAGTCGGTTTTACCGGCAAATTAGTTTTTTTATCCTGCAGTTTGCCCTGCTCGTTGAAATATACGATCTCCTCTTTCCACTCGTCAGTATTTTTGTAACCTGTTTTGGCAAAGAAAGCAGCCATCCCCTGAATTTGCTCTTCGGTAAAATCCTTGCTGTTCAGCCTGATTCCCATAAAAATCAGCGCCACATTTTCAGCAATCCGCCTAGGATCCCGCTCCTGGAACGCACGGTAAAAATTAACCGGCGGAACATGAAAATTACTGCCGCTGGCCGTAAGCAACTGCCGGACAAACTCATCGCAGGGCATATTTATAAGCAAACTTCGGCGAATCCAGCGATCATACCCTTGCGCGGCCTGAGGCCAGAGATTGCTGGGAAATTCCGCTTTGATGCGCAGCAGATCACCCCACTTCAGCGCCTGGTAGTCGGAAAATTCGTGCCGTTCCAGCAGCGAGTCTACTAATTTTGCTCTTTTGCCGGGATTCTGATCGCTTAGAAACTTCCTTGCTTCCGACGGCGTCGGCAGGGTGCCGATAGCATCCAGATATACTCTCCGGACAAAAACTTCGTCAGTACAGGTTGCTGAAGGCGGAATTCCGTTTGCTTTCAGTTGCGCGATTACATAACTGTCAATCCGGTTGTTTATCCTGAAACTCTCATAAGAACCGGAATCAGGACTTTGGCCCGGTAAATCTTCAGTCTGTCCGCAGACACAACTCAACATTCCGAAAAAAAGACATGCCCAAACATAATTAATATTCATTCTTATACTCTATTAGGTTGAAAATTTTAAATAGATTGCGAATATTTTGAGAATTGGTTCGTATTCTGAGAGGCTGCCGATACCGGGGTATCGAAGGCCTCGAAGAGTGCGAATCCAAACTCAAAAGATCGCAACCGCCTTGCGGCGACCGTCTTGCGGCCGTATTTTTCCGTTCCTCCTTCAGACGATATTCATATCGCCAATCAGTCGGATCGAAAAAATCCAATCCACAATCCGACTCGTCTATTTTAAATTTTCAACCTAATAG
>CAIKZE010000206.1 GCA_903831825.1 uncultured Lentisphaeria bacterium
CGGTTTATTGAAATCGAACACCGCGATATTGATTTCCATCAGTCCCAGCACATTGAAGCCGTAATTCAACGCCTCGGCCACCATCGCGGTACCCATACCCTTGCCGCGATCTTCAGCCTGGCAAATGAGCGCACGCCCCAGACAGGCGGACTCATTTGCATAATCGATATTCATTAACTCAATATGCCCGACAACCGTTCCTTCTAACCGGCGGCAGGCCGTGAACATGAAGTGCGAAGGTTTACCGCCTCGGGTCCGTTCAAGGCTTTTCAAGAGCTGGGCCCTGTCCAGCGGGTACTGGTACTGGTGTCCCGCCCATTGCAGGAGAAACCGCTCATCCGGAATCCTGCCGATAAGGTGGTGGATATCCGCTTCTTCAAAATTTCGCAACTTAACCATGTTTGTCATTCCTTTCAAAACCTCGCTGATCGTTTGCTCCTTACTGAAACCTTATTTTTGCATATAGCACGAAAATCATTCTTCCATCCATATTTCACGACCGGACGCATTCTCGCCGTCAGGCAGATATTTAATCAACTTTATAAAATATTTTCTGGCGGCTTCCTTATGTCCGTTTTTTGCCAGAAGCACACAGATGTTATTCAAAATGATGCACGCCTGGTTATCGCTTTTTAAGTATTCGTCCGCAGCGGCGCAGAACTGAGGGGTGATGTTTATCGTATCTGCCTCGTAAATGCCTGATTTCTCGAAGCACCTCGCATAATCCCCGGCTTCCTCTTTCAACTGCGCATAGAGCTCTATATACAATTCCAGCGCCTCCGCCGGTTTGCCTGCTTTCTTAAAAAGCAATGCGTTATCTAATTTTTCCTGGAATTCCTGATTATTCATACTATCCTCGATTCCGCCTCCCGCTGAATTTTCACTGCAAAACTATCCATATTGGGTTAAACTGCTCCGGGCTTTAAGTCTTTCTGTAGATAAATATCAGCAGAATTGCAACCAGGCATATGCCAATTCCCCCGGCTACGGCGTACAATTTTATCCTTTTACGCTTCAAAAAAAGCGCCATTTTCCGGTCGTTGTGCAATATTTCAGATGAATACCACTCCACCAGCCATAAGTTCAGACGGATGGCGTAGTCATACAGTTCCACTTTCGCATTTAATTCACTTAAGAAGCAGTTCAGCTTCAGGTTGAAATTATTATGCTGGTGTTTATGCTTGTTGATATCCGGATATTCAGCGTCCTGCATGAGCTTTTCTTCATAGGCGAAGTGCTCGAGCGAATAAACGATCAGATCTTCAAGCAGGGATTTTAATTTATTTTCATTAAGTTTCGAAGAGTCCAGCATTTTGAAAATAGTAATAACCAGCTCCAGCAATTCCTGGTGATGCAGGTCGATCAAGGGTATGTCTGTTTTTATTTTGTCCAGTCCATGATCGATATTACCCCGTTCATAATCAATCTCCATCCCGTACAGTATGGACTTGATGTCTTTTAATTTATTCTGGTTTTCCGCGCTTAAAGTCATCTGAATTTATCCTGTTTAAAATCCATCCGCACCGTACTTCTCCTCCGTCATTCTATTATAATTAAACTTTCTAATCGAAACTGCTGGAAGGCATATCGCCTTAAACCGCAACTTCGCCTGAAATTTCCGCTACTGCGGGGTAATCGCCGATCACCGGTATCTTCACGTCCGGATTTTTGTGCCTGGCCAAATCTGCAACAGCACCGAGCAGTTCAGGCCGGGTAAAAGGTTTTTTCAACGTGACGTCAGCTCCAAGCGCACCGGCAATATGCAGATACTCTTCAGCGCATACTTTGCCACCGCCGGACATGGCTAAAATCTTGATATGAGGCCAGTCCTGTTTGATTTCTATAATCGTTTCTATGCCTTCCTTCTCCGGCATGACGATGTCGGTGATGACCATGCCAATATCCGGATCGCTTTTTATTGCCGCAAGTCCCTCATTGCCGTTGCCCGCCACACTGACAAAGTAACCTTCCCCCAGCAGTACTTCGCGGATGAATTCCCTTACGGCTTCGTCGTCTTCAATAAGTAAAATCTCCATATTCTACCTCCTCGATAAATTGATGGTTTCATTAATACTTGATGCTAATATATGAAGTTTCACCGGTTTTTTAAGAATCTGCCGGATACCGCAGCGTTCCAGCGCCGCCGTTTCATCAATGTCGCTGCCGTATCCGGTCATCAGGATGACCGGCAGCTCCGGACTGGCAGCGTGTATTTGCTCCGCCAGCTCCAGACCGGTCATCCCCGGCATCGCCAAGTCGGTAATGACCAGATCAAATTTTTCCTGATTCCGGGTTATCCGCTCAATCGCTTTCACCGGCAAGGTTTCCGTTGCGATTATATACCCGAGCCTGGAAAGCATGGCCAGCATCAATTGTAGATTGGCCGGTTCGTCATCCACAAACAACACCCGTCCTTTGCCTCTGACCGGACTGCCGGCATCCCGGCTTTCCTCCGCGTCAGCGTCGATGACCGGCAGGAAGATTTTGAACGTCGAGCCCATTCCTTCCGCACTGGCGACCGTGATTTCCCCTTTGCAACTCTGCACTATACCGTACACCACCGACAAACCGAGCCCCGTGCCTTTATTGACCGGCTTGGTGGTGAAGAACGGTTCGAAAATACGTTCCATGGTGGCCGCATCCATGCCGGTCCCGGTATCGGTCACCCGCAGCATCAGATACTCAAGCTCCGGATTGCAGCATGCCGGGCAGTCAGCCGCGGCAACCTCACGTAGTTCAATGGTAAGCGTACCCCCGGCATTTTCCATCGCATGGAAGGCGTTAGTGCAGAGGTTTAAAATTATCTGATGGATATGGGATGGATCCGCCAAAACATTCCTGCAGGGATTGTCGATATGCTGTTCAATCGCGATCATGGCCGGGATTGCAGGGCGGAGCAGTTTCAACGCCTCCTTGAGCAGCAGACGGACATCGAGGGGTTTCTGCCGGTTCTCCGACGGCCGGCTGAAGGTCATGATCTGGGCCACCAGGTTCTGCGCCCGCTCGGCGGCCTTCATGATCTCGCTGGAATATTTATATAACTGGCTTTCCGGCGGAAGCATCGACATCGACAGTTCGGCATAGCCGAGGATGGGCACCAGAATGTTATTGAAATCGTGGGCTATCCCTCCGGCCAGCGTACCGATGGTTTCCAGCCGCTGCTTGTTGCGGATACCGGCTTCAAGCAGCTTCTTCTCCTCTTCCAGCTTGACCCGGTTGCTGATATCGCGCACCACGCTCCACATGTATCTGGGGGTTCCGTCCTGATTAAAAAATATGAACGACTGCAGCTCCACCGGAAACACCGAACCGTCCTTCCGGACATACTCCTTTTCATACAGCCCGGAATAACCGTCCCGGAGCAGCCGCCTGTCCCATATCTCCCCGGCTTCCCACTCATGCCACTTTGCGGGGGTGAGCTCGGAAAAATGCGGCAGCGCCATCAGTTCCTCCTGCCGGTAACCCAGCATGCGGCAGAACGCAGCGTTGGCCTGCAGCAGGCTGCCGCCGCCGTCCACCACCACGATGCCGTCCCGGCTGCTGGTGAACAATTCGCTCTTTTCCAGTGCCTCCGCCGCTGAGCGGCGGTTTAGCAGTTTGAACAACAGCCCGGCCCAGGCCCGGCGGCTCGCAACTTTGTTTTTCGGCTGGCTCATGTTAAATCTTAATGCTCCGGTGCGTAAATTTTCAAGCGGCTGAACACGGACTTAACGAAGAATTATTTTCAACGTGATGGCAACAGCGGCAGCCACGACTGCCGTAATCGCGATTGCAATAATTTTTCTGCGCCGTTTCTCCTGCCGCAGTTTGTTCATATTGCCATGCTTCAGCTGGCCCAGGATGCTTTTCATGGAGGACAGCGTTGATCTGACCGTATTGCGGACTTTACTCTCCCGCTTCTCCATAATGCTCTTCGGCATTTTATTCATCACATTTTTCACTCTGGCCGTTGTAACATCTTTATTCGCCATTTTTACAATCCTCTCGGTTATTATATCGTTAAATCAACATTCGCCGTTAAAACCGTTCCATCGGCCATCGCTCATAATCCCTTTTGACTAATAAGCGTTCCAAGCCGCGCCTTGACCGCACACGCAAATTCAGTGTTTTTAAGCGTATTGAGCAAACTGCCTGCAGCGATACCAGCCTGGTTCTTGTCATAAGCAGCGATGGCGAGAATGGATTCTATCTGGCTGTCGATGACTGCCATGCATAATGCTTTGACACACGGACGGCCTTCAATGACCACCGGGCTGAATGTATTGCCTTTAAGCCAGGCGATATCAGCGTCAAGCACCTTCCGCTTGCCGGCCAGTTCCGGCTTGGCTTTTTGCAGCATATCATAAATCCCCTGCGGCGGAAAATCATACCATTTACAGGATTTTACTACACCCTCTTTCTCCTCAAAATAGATATTCCCGTCATTGAACATGGTTATTCTACGCCCTTCAATACTTTTACCGACAATATGGGAATTCCCAGTGTTAAAATAATCGTTGAGCTCATGCAGATGCTTGACCAATTCGATATATGAATTGAACCAGGCGTTATATTCTTTGCCCGGCAGCGAACGTTTGTAAATCAGGTGCGCTTCCGCCCTGGCATAGTCCTCTTCTTTCAGCTGCATGTATAAATCACTCAAGAGATCGGCTTTCCAGTACTTCTCGTGCGCAATCCGCTGCCTGGCAAGCTCTGCTGTAAAATTTACCTGCTGCTGTTTGATTTTGTCGTCCTGCGCTTTAAGTTTGCCGCTCAGGTCGGCAATCGTGATTGCGAGCGTTTTGTTTTTGGATTCTAACTGTTTAATTTCCTCAGTCAGTTGATTATCATGTCCGGTTTTGGCGGCAACCAGTTCTTTCAACTGAGCCTCCAGGCTTTTCACATAATCGGATTTTTCTTCCATCTCAACTGCTTTTTTCGCTGAATCAAAGCCGGCAATATGATTCTTCAGCTTCACGAAGAGCTCCTCCTGTTTAGGCGTGTGCTGTTCAGGAAATATCTCCAGCAGCCTTGAGGCCTCCACCGCCAGCGCGGCATGCGGCATATCGGGGGTGGCAAGCTTTTTCTCCAGCAGTTCAAGCCTGTCTTCAAGGAAAGCAGTTTCATTCGGCTCTTTATTTGAAGGTTGAAACCACA
>CAIKZE010000207.1 GCA_903831825.1 uncultured Lentisphaeria bacterium
TGAAGGAAATCATCCAATAACACAAAGTATACTGGAGGAATTCAAAATGAAAGAAGAAAACAAAAAACTGTACCGCCTGATCGCCGAACGCATGGGCGAAGCTGAAAATGTAGAAGAAAGCTGGCAGGAGTACTGGAGCGACATCACTGATCATGAACGCGTCAACTTAATATTCAGGGAAATGCTTTCCGGCGCACTGATTGCAGAAGGCATCTGTACAAACGACGAGGCTGAAAACCATATTAACCAGATGCTTGCGGCCAGATGATAGTCTCTAGTGATTCCGGCAATGCTGATGAATCAGTCCTGCTCTGCCAGCTATGAAGTCATCAGTTATGAGATGGATATTTGCGGAATACAATAAAACGTGCTGTTTTAGAGAGGTCATAACTCATTGATTTCATTTTCCAGCATCAGAATGGCATCCATCATATTGATGAATTCCGGATAATCACCGTAGATCATTACACGCATTTCCTTGTAATCTGCGATCAGATGATTCAAGACATGCTTCGGCGGATATAATGTAATGGAGCCGGGTTTGGCTTGATCGTATTTTGCCCAGCCGCAGTAATAGAATTTCCGCTTGAATTCTGCAACTTCTTTTAATAACGCGAGCTCGGCCAATGCGGAGTTTTTAATCGCCGACTGTGCAAGCTTATAAACATCATAATAATGTCTGGAATAGCGGGCGGGCATCTGACTTTGTACCGGGCGATGTGCCTCACTGTGTAAAATAGTTACTTTTTCCCAGAAAATACGTTCCGCCTTGATTGCCCGCAGTTCCGTCTCCGGAGCTGTGAAGATATCCGGGAATATCTCGGCGGCATAAGGCTTGATGCTGTAGAGTTCGTGAGGATGCCAGGCAGCCAAAGGACCGATTTCAAGTTTGATATACGGAAGAACGTATTCGTTTTCAAACGCCGCAGAGTAATTGATGCGCAAAACGTGACCGTCTTTGGCGTCAATCGTCGCGGTACAAACCGGCGAGATCAACTCGTTGACCAATGGCTGCAAGACATCTCTGATATATTTCATGGCGTTTGTTTCCAACTTTTCGTTGAACTTTTGCTGTTTCGAGTTAGACCTCTCAGCACGAGGATCTTCGCCGGTCAATATTTCCCAATTCAAGATCAAGTCTATGTCTTCGGAAAACCGCTCTATGAGTTTGAACACCTTCGCCAGGCAGGTTCCGCCTTTGAAGATAATGTGCGGAGCGATCTCCGGGCATGAGAAAAGACGATGGAGGGTCCAGCATACCCAAAAATCTTTCTCAACGACACTGGCTGACATCCGGCAATGCGCTGCGGTTTCCCGGAAAATATCTTCCCGGTCTTTGCGCGGTAGAATTGCAATTTTATCCATGAAGTTCCTCCTCCCGGCAGATTTTCTTGATGATTCCATAGATCCAGCCGGTAATATACTGGGTATCATGCAATATCTTTTTTCTTTCTGGCGCTGTAAGCCGTTCTCTGATTGTGGCGATGGCCGGGTCATCAACCCGATCTTCGCTAAGGGATTTGAGTGCTTGAACAACCAGTTCACTTTGCGGATACTTTAATTTTGACTCTTTTAGTCCAACATTATTGAATTCCAGTGTTGTTCCCATAATATCGTAACTACGCTTCGGTCCGTCGGTGAGGTAGATAAGTCGTCCTGGAACTTGAGTTGAAAGTCCGAAATAATTCAGCGCTGTCGCCCCGGTTGGTTGTATTTTCCATCGGAATTTACGGGCCAATGCGTGGGCAACCTGATTAATGTTAGGACTAAGTTGCCGTTTCAACAGATTACTGGATTCTGGATAATCGTAAAGGCCGCGGATAATCCGTCTGATGCTTCCGGACTTTTCTAAACGATGTAAAACCACATCAATAGCAGCTCTGCTGCCAAGTGTGGTGAAGTCTTTTCCGGAAAAACACCAACCGCGACCCAGGGCTGTTCAATGCTAATTAAAACAGCCTCAATTCTAGCTTTTTTTTCGTTCATTTGTTTTCATCAGTAATTTTGAATTCATAATGCCA
>CAIKZE010000208.1 GCA_903831825.1 uncultured Lentisphaeria bacterium
CAGATGGTCTACGAAATGCTAATGCCAATGTCGCCCAGCGGCTGAAAACCCAACAACACCTTTTTCCACGGATCAGGAAGTCTGAAATTAGGTAGAAAGTGGTACGCCCAGGAGGACTCGAACCTCCGACCCAATGATTAAGAGTCATTTGATTTTGACCATATTTTAAAAAATAAAGAGCTAATAGTTTGCTTATGTACTGTTTACATGCTATTTTATTGCCATTAATAGACAGATGTGTAATACTGGACAGGAGATTATAAAAATGGCAAGAAAGAAAACTGATAACGGCAAAGAAAAAAGACGCGGCAAAGGCAGTGGCACTGTATTCAAACGCCCCAATGGTAACTACTGTGTACAATACACGGCAATCAACGGCAAGAAAAAAACTCAGGTTTTGACCATCGCAGACCCGGAGACCCAGAAACTCGTACCTATCAGGAATCGGGCAATAGCAGAAGTAGCGGCTAAAGAAGTTATCGCGGAGTACCAGAAAATCAGGCATGCTGATACATGCGAAAAACACTTGGCTCAGGTTAATGAATACCGCAAAGTAACCAGTCATGTTAACATCACACTCTCGCAAGCTTGGGGAAAATATGAAAACTCCACTACTCGCCCATCAAGTGGATTGAGCACATTGCATTCATATAAGGTAATAATGGATCGGTTCTTATTATGGGTTAAGAAAAACTACCCGAGCATATCGAATATATCAAAAATCGACGATAAAATAGCTGATGAATACATGACCGAGCTAATCAATGCCGGGATTTCTGAACGAACTTATAACGCCTATCTGCAAGCTCTCAGGTTAATCTTTAGAATCTTACTTGGATCTGTAAATGCGTCAAAAAATCCTTTTTTGCACATGACAAAGCAGAAGGAAGACCAGCAAACACGGAAAGATTTTACACAGAAGCAAGTCAATGATATTTTCACGGTGCTTAGAGATGACAATCCTTACTCAATGCTTCACAAGCGGGAAATGCGGGTTATGATAAACTTGTGTTGCTGGACCGGATGCCGTGGACAAGATGCCTGCCTAATGCAATGGGATTCAGTGAGTCTTGATAATAATACAATTTCCTACAGACCGGAAAAAACTAAACGGCGTAAATCCAGTGTTGAAATTACAATTCCGTTGCATCCGCAATTAAGAGCTGCCTTGGAAGAGGCCAAGACATGGCGTGTAGATGAAAAAGACTCAGATTTCATACTGCCGAATATTGCTGAACGGTACAAAAATAATCATAGCGGGATTTCTAAGGATATATCAAAGTTGCTGACTCATGTAGGCATTGCAACCACAATTGATGCAGATAAAGAAACTCGACGGAAGTTGCACAAGGTAATGGACGGTGACGGCAATCAGCAACTCGTTAAAACACGTGTATGTCAATACTCCATGCACTCGTTTCGCCACACCTTTGTTTCATTCTGTGCTAACGCTGGAGTTCCTCTTGCTATAGTTCAGAGCATTGTCGGTCACGGCAGCCCAGCTATGACCAGGCATTATACCCATATTTCGCAAGAAGCCGCGCAGAAGGCGATAAACGCACTGCCCATGCTCGGCATAGCGTCCACACGAACCACAGATATCATTGACGTTGATGTAATTCAGACAGACAATATTCTTGAGCCAGAAAGAGCAGAATTAATGAATTTAATTTCTTCTGCTAATATATCTACCGTCAGGAAATTATTAAAAACATTCAAGACAAAATAATCAGATTTTATGTTTTGGGAAGACACTGCTTTTGCATAACTGGAAAGCCATCAGGGAAAACAAATAATTTTCGGTTTTCAAACAACTCACGCAGTTTTCTGCGTCATGGATTTGCCGGAACCTTACGTTTTATCTGACTAACCGGCATTTATGTTTTGAAATCCCATGCAAAATGAGACTCTCAACGAACAATGCCCATCAGCAGATAAAATACGCCGTTTCACGCTCTCAACCCTACTGGATTGAAAGCCTTTAAAATCATGTTTTAAGCACAAAACATACCCGATATACCCGCCTTTAAATCGAAGCAAAACGACTTCGATATGATTCAATGACTATTGCCATTCCAGATAAGAACCCTGCTTAATTTTACTTCAGAAGAGTGCAAAATGCACCTTCTGGAGTTTTTAACTTTATTCTGGTGGCTTCCGTACAATTAATCAGTTTCATCTTCCTGGCAATTTAGTGCTTCCGCTAATTCTTCCTCGCTCTGTTGGACAGCTCTATTCCACCATTTAATTCCTTCAACTTCATTCTGGGCGACACCTATACCGTGAAAATAACACGCGCCAAGATTTCGCATCGCACCATCATTC
>CAIKZE010000209.1 GCA_903831825.1 uncultured Lentisphaeria bacterium
AAAAAGAAGACAAAACTTATAAATTTAAAAATGGGAATGGAAACAGTGTTAACAGGGATAGACAGGATAGACAGGATAAATTATATAAAAGCCCAGAAAGTTAACAGGAATGAACAGGATAGAAATGAATTATAATAAAAAAATCCTGTCCATCCTGTTCATCCCATTCCGGCGACCAGGCCCAGGTCCATGCAATTACGTCCGCTTCAGGTTTTATCCGGTGCGCGCCTTCGGCCAGAGTTTGATTGATTTCAGCCACGATTGTCGCCGGGCCGCGTTTTGAACACAATGGACACGGCGTCGCGAGATCCTGCGGGCGGGAACAGCAATTGGTCAGGTTTTCCGACATGGTAATGGTGAACAGTCCGCCAAGTTCCGGCACCTTGCGGAACAATTCGGAGATTCCGTCTTTAAGAGCGTTAAGCACCGGCGCTTTGCTGGTGCATAAGGTAAAACTCAAGCCGTCACGCGACTGCACTCCGCGCCAATCCGCATGAGTTTCAAAAAAGTCCGGCGGCATTGAGCGCGGTTCGTTCAAGTAGAGGTAAACTCTAATGCCGTATTTTTCAGCTTTTTTACACAAATTCCGGAGATTGACGAGGCGAGTCTGCCAGCCGTCCGAGTATTTTGATTCGCCGAACCATGGCACCAGGGTGTAAAGCGTTCCCTGCAGCCATACCGCATTGATTCCTGTAGCGGCATAATCCGCCAGCAGGCCGTCCGGGTAGGGATCAAGCTTCTCGTTGAGCAGCGGATCGCCGTAAACCGCCGAGTAAGAATAAGTCAGACGCAGGCCGAAGCGATGGTCTTCAGATATGGAGTTTCTTTTCGCATTATTGCCATATCGCTTTAAAAATTCGAACGGCTTGTCCTGGACGATCTGATTATCTGAAAAATATTTAGAAATTGTTTTTTTCAATACAGCGGTCTGCTGTAGCTCCCTGGCGGTAAGCGGAGCATAGCGAACCGGAGCGGTTTCAGGTTTCATATTCCCTAATTTGTGCCATAAAAAGTCGTCTTCCTTGAGCACATAGGCCAATTCATCCGGAGTCCACTCCAGCAATTCCAGCAACTGCTCATAAGGCAGCAAATGCCAGTTGCGCCGGATGATGGTGAGATATCCGCGTTCGTGCCACAACGCACACAAACTGTCGTCTTTACTCAACCCCATATCCGAAGCAAGTTCTTCGATTTGTGCAGGCGTCGCCATAAGTACTTTGGCCAGTTTTTCCATTGCAACCAGCCCCCAGTTGCGCCAGACTGCGGCTTGAAGACGTGTTGGAAAATGCGGAAAATTCAAAGCTTGCATTGATTTCCCTGACGGCAGACTGTGAACACTCATTATTGGCTCCTCAACTTTTTCGATATTCCGTTATTACCTCGACAGATAAAACCATGCCGGGTTCGATAACAGGCGGACAGCCGCCGGCAGCTTCAATTTCCATAAAACCGTTCATATCGCTGTACACGCTGTAACGGGTTCCTTTATCCGAAGGCCTGGTTGACGGAGAGGTGTCCGCGATATCAATATAATCCAGCGTTTCAGGCAAACTGAATGCGGTGCGTTTAATTTCAAGCTTTTTATGCGGCAGACGAAGTTCGATCCAGGGAACAGCTTCACCTATTCCGATCTGATAACGCTGGGAAGCATCGGTTCTGGTATGAACCAGGCCGTCTTTTACGTAACGGCACTCATCGCTGGGGTCGTACAAATCCCACACGTCTGCTTTGCCGGTTGCCGGAAATACTACTTCGCAGCCCGGCCCGCAGTCAAACTGGCAAAGCGTCCATGGCGCTAATATACATTCTTCGCGATTGAGGGTTTTCGCCCCGATATATTGAATAGATTCAATAACTTTAACCGTCAGGCAATTGTCCAACGACACAACTGAAACATCCCGGCTGAAAATTGCCGGAACACCTGAACCGGAAGCGTTGATAAGGTCGATTTCAGCTTCGATTCGCGCCCGGTTGGCAGTGTGTTCCGTGACCAGAAACCTGGCCCCGGTAAGGCCCGGCGGCACCCGCCAGTTGCCGGTTCCGTACTGATAGCCCAGACAAGTCCCTTCCGGCGCCGGCCACAAACCGTCGCCGCCGGGATTCAAATACCCGGCGCGAGTGGTTATGCCAAGCACGGCGGCAGGGTTTACCCGGTTCATTACCGTACCGTTCATCACCGTGAACAGGCGGCCTTCCAGATCAAGCCCGGCAATGACGCCGTTTTCGGCAGTACCGACGAGATGGCAGCGTTTGCCGCCTTGTTTGAACAGTTCAATCAGCTCATTGCCATTCATCGGCAACCTCCCCGGCGGTTTTGAACGCGCCGCCGCGATTTTTCAGTTCTTGCAGTAAAATTTCAAATTCCCGGCAGGCGACATCCCCGCAATTTTTTGTTATAAACGGCAACGGGGTGACGCTGGCTTCGCCATAATCAATTGTGCCTTGCGGCATTTCATAGAATTCCCAGGGATGAAAATAGAAACACACCACCGGACGTTTGCCCCTCACGGCGACATAATCAATAAAGCTGTCCGCTTTCTCCAGCACGGCCGCCGCGGAAACGGTGCGGAACAGCGGCCACTGGTCGCGGTCGCGCTGATACGGGTCGTTGCTGGTCATCGTCAGATCGCAGAAGTTCGGGATTTCCACAATCTTCATGCCGCCCTGTTCCGTCCAGGCATTTTCGGACGGATGGTAGGGATAATAAAGATTTCTGTAATAATAAAGCGGCAGCGAGGCGTCGGATTTGTAGCCCAGCGACTCCAGCACGTTAAGCACTTTCGTGCTGCCCCAAAGCCGCGGACAGCGGAAACTTACCGGTCTGACGCCGGACACTTTCTCCACAATCCGGGTAGCTTCACGGATGCGGCCCTCGACTTCGAACGGAAACACCGGCCAGTTGTTGGGCAGCGGAAATATCGGATCGCCCAGCGTTTCATGCACCAGTCCGTGACAACCGGTTTCATGTCCGGCGGCGCATACATTTGCAACGGTTTCCGGATTGTTTTCCGCCGCGTGGCCGGTCCAGAAATAAGTGGCCCGGACATCCTGCCGCCGCATGATTTCAAGCAGCCGGGGGGTGCCGTGCCGCACTCCTTCATAATTGCTGGTAAAGGAACCGATATCGGTTTCCATGTCGATTCCCAGAACCACATCAAATTTAGTTTCCATAACTGCAAATTCCCATATAATTCAATTAACCACAGAGACGAAATCTTTTTCACCATGAAAAGCATGAAGAAAATTAAGGCAAAAACTGTTTCTTGACTTCTATCTTCATCGCTCTCCGGCGGTTTAACCCGCCAAGCTTTTCTCTGAGTCTCTGTGTCTCTATGGTTAAATTCCAATTGTTTATACGATTAGATTTCCGTATGGATTTTGTCCATCTTCGGGCTGAACGGCACTGCGCCTTTTTTCGTGATTTCATAGCCGGTCTCGATGCGGACGCCGTGAAATTCCGGATGCCCGAAGAAACTGACGTCAACGCAGACGGTCATGCCGGGTACCAGCACGTCGCTGCTGCCGGGGCCGAAGAACGGAGATTCAGCTTCGTGCAGTCCGATGGTATGCACAAACGGACAGACCAGATATTTGGTCAATTTATGCTTTTTGAAATACGCTCTGGCAGGGGCATCAACTTCGCGGCCGGTCTTGCCGGCTACAAGTTGTTCTTTGGTCAGACAGAACGCTTCGCGCAGATATTTGATGCATTCTTTCTGTCTGGCGGTATATTTGCCGCTGACCGGGAGCGCGTCGCCCATGACTCCGGCATAACCGTTGACTTTGGGGGCCAGGCCGATCATGACCATTTCGCCGTTCCGCACTTTTTTGGAACTGGCGGTCGGCACCACCGCATTGGCGCGCGCCCCGCTGCCGACAATCGCGCTGAAACCGAATCCGCTGGCTCCGCGGCTTCTGGCGGCGAATTCCCCGGCGGCGGCGATTTCTATTTCCGACACCCCATTGGTAATTTTAGCTTTCATCGCATCATAGCAGAAGTCCGCCAGCTTGAATGCCGCGCGGATCTGTTCAATTTCCCATTTGGATTTGTTATATCTGAGCTTGACGTAATCATCGGTAATATCCACCAATTCGACTCCGGCGAAACCGTCAACGATGCCTTTGTAACAGGCGGCGGGCATTCTGCCGGCGCCGACCAGGCCGACGCGTTTGACTTTGCCCAGCGTCTTCTTCAGTTCGGCAAACAATGCGGGGAAATCAATGATTGTGGCGTTCGGATATTCTTCGTCCGGCACCATGAATACCGGGAAATTGCGGGTTGCGGTGATGGCGCTGTCCATCTGGGCGAAAGGTTCGCTTTCCGGGCCGCCGAGCAGCATTGGCGCGCCTTTGCGGGGAATCAGTACCGCGCCGCTTTCGAACTGAGGACACCAGCCGGTCAAATACCAGCCGTTGCCGATGTTGAACTCGTCATAATAAACCAGCGCCAGATCGAGTTTTTTGGCTTCGAGCAGTTTACGGACATTGTCCAGACGTTTTTCCGATTCCTGTTGAATTAAATACCCCATATACAACCTCCTGCATTTGCGGGAACCTATCAAAAAGATAGTTTTTTCCCTGTAATTATTGGTACAAAAAACGTTCCGTTAGTATCTTTGTTTTAGACTTCCATGTTTTAAGCGTTTATAAAATTGTTGTATTAAACGGCCTGTTTATCAAGTAGTTGCGTTAATGGATGGTCACGCCGGGATCGAAAGAAGGTTGTGACGGAGCACAACCCTCCATAACTATCGAGCTAACCCAATATGAACTCATTTGAACACCCAATATCCAACACTCAATTTCCAACCGGTGAAGGACTGAAGCAAACTTGGACATTGGATATTCCTTGTTGGTTATTGGATATTCAGTTCAAAATTCCTTAACTTGATAGCTATGAGCACAACCCTCCTGAGGCGGACAAGCCCTCCATTGGGGTATCCGCCATAGCAACTGTTCCCCTGTTTTTTGAATTTCTGGTTTCCATTCTGACTCCTGAATTCTGAATTCTGGATTCCTTCTTTTGGGTTGCGGGCAAAGCCCGCCTTAGTTATTCAAAATATAATTTGCTGATGCCATACGTCATTCAACAAACAGTGCTTTCCCGGATCGCCAATGACGGCAGTAGCCGCACCCGGCAGGGAATACGGCGGTCATTGCCGGCTTCCAGCACATATTTTATCGCCATCTTGCCCAGTTCTTCATAATCCAGCACCACTGTGGTCAGCCTGGGAAACAGATGTGTTCCCACCGGGAGTCCGTCGCAACCGCAGACCGCGACGTCCCGCGGTATTTTCAATCCGCGTTCCAGCAACGCCCGGTAAACGCCGGATGCCATTTCGTCATTGGTAAATACCGCATCAAACTGCAATCCGGCATTCAGCGCGGAGACCACTGCCGCATATGCGCTGTCCGCGGTAAACTCCGTAGGCATAATCAATTTTTCACTGACTTTTATATTCCGGCAGGCCAGCGCTTCGCGATATCCCTGTTCTATCTCCCGGCTGAAAAAATGTTCCGGCGCGCCGTTGACCAGTAAAATTTTGTGTTTCCCGCAATCCGCCAGATGCCGCACCGCAATCCTGGCCGCTTCGCCGTTGTCGAACGCAAACGAACTGTAAGGAATTTCAATGGACGGTTCGCCCGGATTGTCCAACAGCACCGCGCCGGGACAGGTTTCAAGCAGCGCTTTAAGCTGTTCAGTAACAAAACTGCCGACAATCATCGTTCCGGCCGCATCTGAATTGCGGACATTTTCCAGCAGTTGCAAAAATTGCTGATAGTTGCCGTCGCAAGTCCGCACCACGCATTCATAACCGTTTTGCGACAGTTGCTGTTCTATCGACGTCAGCAGCCGCGAATGAAATACCGCCATGCTGCGGCCCATGGTTCCCGCGATCAGTTGTACTTTCAGCGCCGGTTCATTCCCGGACGCCGGACGCCCCATGCGCGGCGAACGGATATAACCGAGCCGTTCGGCAACCGCGACAATTTTCTGCCGGGTGGACTCTTTGACGAGTGAATTCCCGCGCAATGCCCGGCTTACCGTCATTGCGCTGACCCCGCATTCCCGCGCCACTTCCGCGATTGATTTGTCCGTATTTATTTTCATATTGTATATTATAACATTAAAAATGTTAAAGTAAACAAGGCAATGCAAAAAAAGAGAAATTTTGTGGATTGTATGCGCTTAAAAGACCGTCTGTATATAAAAGAATATAGAAAAAAATACGAGAATTCATGGGACGACATAAAATGTCATACCCCTGACATTATAATTTACTCCATAAAATGCAGCGAACACGCAAATCATATCAACCCGAAAGGGTTTAAGGGGAATGGGAGTAATTCAGAGATTGAACGGCAGGGCAGGGCGTGCGGTTTGCCGCATGGACACTTATGACCATGCGGCAAACCGTTAAGCGCGGAAAAACATTACTTTAAATGCCCATTTGTCTGTCCAATATTTTATTTTGTATTAGTTTGGGGCAATGCTATATTGCCTGATAAAGATTAAGTGGAAATAAAGCGGTTAACGACAGATTAAAAAGACAAGATAACTTTAAATAAATATGGAGAAAACAAAATGAGTGAAATCGTAAACCAATTGGATGAGAATGGTGCGACGGAAGAGGCCATACAGCAACTTGCCACCGGTTTTTTGAGTCAGCAAGAATATACTGCGCGAGTCGCCGCCGGCTCCATTGTGGTAAAACCAATGTTTGCGGATGACCGTGCTTTCGGCGCTGAGTATCCGACACATCCGCTCGCATCTGAGAATCGCTTCGCTCGTATTGCGGCTGCAGATCGTTTACGCGATATAGCTCACGGCCGGGTTGCTCCATTCTCCGAAACAGTACTGGTTCGGTTATATCCATTTATGGAGGATTGCTGTGCGACTGTGCGACAGTCTCTGGTCAGCGCACTGTTTGATGCAGGCAGTATCGATAGCGTTCCCTGGCTTGAGCAGATTGTCGCCAATGAAAAAGATACCGCTTTGCTGGATCGCTCCCCGACGGTGCTGAGTGCCGCCCGTGTGGCTTTGGGACGATGTATTACTCAGGGCGATTATTCGTTGCCATTGGCTGCGCAACGCGTTCTGGTCATCTCAAGGAATATGGCGTTGGTTGGTGCGTTGCAGGCCGTAACTGATCAATATGGCGCGCAACTGTACCAGAGTCATAACGCCACAGACTTGATCGCCGCGAACGCGCAGGTTCAGATAGTAAACCGTCATTGTTGCGCCGCCGCTGAATGGAGTGGCTATCTGAATTACCTTGCCACGCTGGAGAAGGATAGTGAAGTTGACGCCACGCCGCTCGTAATCATTGATTTAAATCAGTCAAATCCCGCATCCTCTGGTGAGGCACAATTGCGCAAACCATCAGGAACGGTTCACTATGTAAGCGAGTGGTGCACGGACGTGATTGTCCGAATTGTTGATGACGCGTTACGATCAGCCAAGAGTCAGATCGGGGATAAACTATGACGATAACAACTGAGATGACAACTTCATTATATGAATACTTGCTTAAACTAAATCAGGAAGTTGCAAAAGAACTTATTGAAACTTATGATATGCAAAAAGATAAGAAAAAAGGCATTCGTCAGGGAAGTAAAGAAACATTGTTGGTCTTTCCGTACAAAAGAAATGAAAAGATAAGGGTCAGTGAACAAGAGTTGCGATTTGCTATGACTAATTTACATGGCAAATGTAATTCCTTAAACTTGACCTATGCAGTAGAAGCGCCAACAAAAGAAGAGTATGCCTTTAGTGGAAAGAGTAAAAGATCGGGTTCAACCGATTTGGCTTTCTATGTTGGTACTAATAAAGTTCTAAATATTGAACTAAAAGCACATAATCCGGCGCAAGCTGTTATTGATAAAGATATTGAGAAATTAATAAATGAAGATACGCCTGGCGCATGGTGTCATATATTCGAAAGCGAAGACAGAGGAACATTAAAAAGCGTCTTTAACAAACTGGGAATCGCAATCGATGCACATAAATGTGATAAGAAACGTGATAAGCTTTTATATTTTTCTTTCTTAATTTTAAGTTCAAGAACACTTGTCACAAGAATCGCCGATTCACGGCTAAATTCAATTTTTAGCTTAGAATACGAAGACTATTATAACTTACCTAAAGGTAAGCATATTGTCGACAAAGGCTGGCAAGTTGATAAATTTTAAAATTCATCGTGGAACAAAAGAAATTGGCGGTTCTTGTGTTGAAGTTTGGACGGAAAACACAAGAATATTGCTTGATTTTGGTATGCCGTTGCTTGAGAAAAATGGCAATGCATTTGATTTTAACAAATACAAAGCGTTAAATGTCGATGAATTGGTTAAACAAAGCATTTTGCCGGACGTTCTCGGTCTTTATAATGATACGGATAAATTGATTGACGGTGTAATTATTTCGCATCCGCATCAAGATCATTATGGATTAAGCAACTTTATAAATAAAAACGTTAAGCACTTTTTAGGGGAAGCAACCCATATAATAATTAAGCTGAATAATTTATTTACTTCGAGAGAAATAAATATTGAAAATGTCACTTTCTTTGAAAAGGGCAAACCCTTTTCAATCGGTGACTTTTTAATTACGCCATATTGGGCTGATCATTCCGCTTTTGATGCTTATTCCTTTTTAGTTGAAGCTCACGGGAAAAGTATTTTTTATTCCGGCGATTTTCGAAGTCATGGCAGAAAAGCCAAAGCATTTGAATGGTTTATCAAAAATGCCCCGCTGAATGTTGATTATCTACTGCTTGAGGGTACAACCATCGGAAGAGAAAGCAAAACGTTCAAAACAGAAGCAAAAATTGAGGATGAATTAACGGAAGTCTTTAAGCAACCAGGGAAAATAAATCTAGTTTTTGCTTCGGGACAAAATATCGACAGAATTGTTTCAGTTTATAGAGCTTGTATAAGAACCAATAAGGTTTTGGTGATGGATGTTTATGTAGCGACAATTCTGAAAGAATTATCAAGGTTTGCAAAAATTCCTCATCCATCCCAAGCTTTTGAAAATGTAAAAGTAATGTTCACTTACTTCACGGGTAAAAGATTGGCGGATCATGGAAACGAGAAATTTTTATATCAATTCAAGAAATATAAAATCACCAAAGATGAAATAGCCAAGCAGGCTGACAAAATAGTAATGCTCATACGCCCATCAATGCAAAAGGACTTAGAAAATATAGACGGAATTGATGGCGGAAACCTAATTTATTCAATGTGGGAAGGGTATTTGTCAAAACCAGATACTAATAAATTCATTGATTATTTAACAAATCGCAAATTCACGATTTATAAAATTCATACCAGCGGACATGCGGATACCGAAACATTGAAAAAAATGGTTGAAGCTATAAAACCGAAAAATATTGTGCCAATCCATACGTTTAGCGGGAATGAATATAAGAACATTTTTTCCACACCGATAATTGAATTGAACGATGGGGAAACAATGAATATGGCAGATAGAGATACAAAACTTTAGTTTTGGCACTTCCGCTGCTTATTTCTTGTGAAATCGGTGTCGCGCCGCAGGAGCTCCCGTCATTTTCAAATAAATTTATTTATGAAGTTGACTTTGCCGAGGCTTTAAATACAAATCCCATAGATTAATTAGCGTCAATTAGCGTTCATTGGCGGTTAAACCGGTTTTTACCGCCCAAGCCAGTGATTTTCAAAATTCATTTTCCCGCGTTATTTGAGCCCATTGCCACAGTTTCTGTTGACAAATTTACTATATATGTAACGGGAAGGAGTCAGAATTCAGGAGTCAGAATTCAGAATAAATCCTGAAAAAGAAGACAAAACTTATAAATTTAAAAATGGGAATGGAAACAGTGTTAACAGGGATAGACAGGATAGACAGGATAAATTATATAAAAGCCCAGAAAGTTAACAGGAATGAACAGGATAGAAATGAATTATAATAAAAA
>CAIKZE010000210.1 GCA_903831825.1 uncultured Lentisphaeria bacterium
ATTTATCATTATACAACGGACTAAAGTCCGTTGCTACAATATGTATCGCTCCTACGGAGCTTATTTAATCAATTTTGCTTTATCAGAGCGCTATGACATAAAAGCGTCAACTGCCTTTTGAAACATGCCAAAACTTCGTTACTATTACGGCAAGAAAAACTATCTGACAACTTTAAATAAAATAAGCCCGCATTCACCCTGAGAAGGATACCCTTCACCGACATGAAGTCGTATTTCAAGTGACGCAGGCTCATATACAATATAAAACGCTGAATTCAGATGTCAATACCGGATATGGAAAACTAACGTAAATATGATTCAGTAAGATAGTGCCGGCTTGTCATAGCTGCAGGATGCCTTCGTAGTAGAGGATGGACAGCCAGGAGCAGGCCAGTATCAGCAGCAGCAGGGTGATCAGGAAAAGTGTCGCCAGCCAGTTGCGGTTGACGAAGAGATAGGTTTTCTTCAATGAGCTTGCGGCTTCGGCTTTAGGGGCGAAGCCGCCCAGAAATGCAAAAATATCTTCCCGCAGTTCATCCACCGCCTGATAGCGTTCCTCCGGGTTTCCGCTCATGGCTTTAAGCACGACCGCCTGCAGCGCGGCGGGCATCTGGCGTTTTTGGTTTTCCGCATCGGGGAAACAGATATTGCCTTGAATTGTTTCGGAAATTATTTCATTGACCGGCTTGCCGCTGAGCGGGCTTTCAAAAGTCAGGAGCGCGTATAAAATTGCGCCAAGCGCGTAAATGTCGGAGCGTTCGTCTTTCAGCCGGTTTTTGCCTGCGGCCTGTTCCGGCGCCATATAGCCGGGAGTGCCTTTCATGACGCCGTCCAGCGTCAGATGACTGGATGCGCTGGTTCCGGGAAAGGTGATCATTTCGCCGTCGTAATTGTCGTCAATATCCTCCGCGACCCCGATAAAGCGCGCCAGCCCCCAATCCAGGATCAGCACTTCGCCGAAGTCTCCGACATGGATATTGTCCGGTTTCAGGTCAAGGTGAATGATTTTTTTCGAGTGGGCGAAGACCACGCCGTTGAGAATTTTTACATAGATGCGCAGCAGCAGGGTCAAGTCGAATTCTTTCAGCGTTTTATAATCATCTTCCCGCATTTTTCGGAGAATCGCCGCCAGCGTCCGGCCGCGCAGCAGTTTCATGGTGAAATACGGCGCGCCGTTGGTATCCACCCCGATATCATGGATCGGAACGATATTCGGATGTTCCAGGCGGGCGGTAATTCTGGCCTCCTGGACAAACCGGTTGATGTCCGACTGCGGACGGTCTGCCGCGTCCGGGATTATCGCCATGGCCACGTTGCGGGTCGTATCCCGGTCTTTTACCTGAATGACGGCTTTCATGCCGCCGAATCCGACGCTGCGGATGAATTTATATTTTCCGGAAGGTTTCGGCGTCAGTTCCTTAATAACGGACTCATTGGCGGAGATTGCATCACGGTCATGCAGCAGCGCGCCAGCGTTGGTTGTCGCTCCCAGCAGCAGCGTTTTTTGTTCGGAAGACTGCAGCAGGTGTTCTTCCAGCGTTGCTTCTTTCAGCAGATGCTCTTTAATGTCTTCCAGATTCCGCATTGAATTTTGACCGTCAGTATTCATAATTATTTACAATAAAACAAAAGGCGGGCCGACGAAGGAAACGCCGACCCGCCATGAATTTTTTATTATTCTGAACGTTTCCTGTTCTTTTTCGTCAGCGCCGGCTCGGCTTCCCCTTTAACGACGCTTCCGTTAATCAAGCATTCAGTAATGTTATCCACAGAAGGCACTGAATACATTATTTCCAGCATCAAAGCCTCCAGCAGCGAGCGCAGCCCGCGGGCGCCGGTGCCCTTGACAACCGCTTCCTCCGCCAGAGCCTCAACCGCATCATCGGTAAACTTCAATGAAACATTTTCCATCGCCATCAACTTCTGGTATTGTTTGACCAGCGCGTTTTTCGGCTCGGTCAGAATCCTCATCAAATCCTCTTTTTTCAACGGTTCCAGATTCGCGATGATCGGCAGCCGTCCGACAAATTCCGGAATCAGCCCGAATTTGATCAGGTCTTCCGGTTCATAGCGCAGCAGCGGGTTGCCGGCGGAAATAGTGGAGCGCACCGGTTTCTTTTTTTCCGGATCGGTAATCTGCTTGAAGCCGAGCACCTGCTTGCCGACACGGCGCTGGATAATTTTATCCAGTCCGATGAACGCGCCGCCGCAGATGAACAGGATATTGGTCGTGTCCACCTGAATATATTCCTGGTGCGGGTGTTTTCTGCCCCCTTTCGGAGGGACGTTTGCAACAGTGCCTTCGAGTATTTTAAGCAGCGCCTGCTGTACGCCTTCACCCGAAACATCGCGGGTTATTGATACGTTTTCAGTTTTTCTGGCAATCTTGTCAATTTCATCGACATATATGATTCCGATCTGGGCTTTCTGAACATCATATTCGGCGGCCTGGAGCAGACGCAGAATAATGTTTTCAACGTCTTCGCCGACATAGCCGGCCTCGGTCAGGGTAGTCGCGTCGCAGATACAGAAAGGCACGTCGAGCAAGCGAGCTAAAGTCTTTGCCAGCAATGTTTTGCCCGATCCGGTAGGCCCGATCAGCAGCACGTTGCTTTTTTCGATTTCGACGCCGTCGAAATCCGCGGCTTTCGGATCGTTGTCGCGCTGGGACTGCAACCGTTTATAATGATTATGCACTGCCACGGAGAGAAACTTTTTTGCCTGTTCCTGTCCGATGACATATTTATCCAGAACGCTTTTTATCCCGTCCGGTTTCGGCACATTCAGCTTGGGGACGGGATTATTGTCAGCCGCCGGGGAAACGGATTTTTTTCCTTCTTTCCTGTACAGATCGGAGCAAAGGCTGACGCAACTGTGGCAGATTGCAGACCCGGTCGGGCTGGTCACCAACTGGCCGACTTCCGGGTCGGACGCGTTTCTGCCGCAAAATGAACAGAAAATGTTATTTTCTCCACGCTTGTCGTTTGTCATGGCAATCCTTAAAATTTATTGTTTGGCAGGTTCCGCTTTGGCTCCGCAGACAACACTGTCAACCACGCCGTAAGTTTTGGCCTCTTCGGAGGACATGAAGTAATCTCTTTCGGTATCCCGTTCGACTTTTTTCAGGCTCTGTCCGGTATGTTTTGAAATAATCAGATTGAGCATGGACCGCATCCGGAGGATTTCCTGCGCCTGGATATTGATATCGGCGGCAGTGCCTTCATAACCGCCCCAGGGCTGATGAATCATAATCCTGGCATTCGGCAGCGCGTAACGCTTGCCGGCGGCGCCGGCGGCCAGCAGAACCGCGCCCATGCTGGCGGCCTGTCCGATGCAATAAGTCTTTACCGGGCAGGAGATTACCTGCATGGTGTCGTAAATCGCCAAACCGGCGGTGATTGATCCGCCGGGACTGTTGATGTAGAGGTCTATTTCTTTTTTCGGATCTTCCGACTGAAGAAACAGCAGTTGCGCAACGATCAGGTTGGCAATCGTATCATCCACCGGGGTTCCCAGCAGGATAATCCGGTCTTTAAGCAGACGGGAATAAATATCGTAACCGCGTTCGCCGGTTCCGGTCTGTTCAACAACCATCGGGACCAGTACTGAATTTTTCATAACACACTCCTCTTTATTGCTAAAAGGTTACAAAAAGACCCTTCACCATCGGATAAATCCCGTTGCTTACTTCTTGGCCGGAACATCAACGATCTGAGCATTTTTGGCCAGGAATTCAGAAACTTTACCGGACAATATATCCATATGCACGTCTTCGAGGCCGCCGGATTTTTCCAGCATGCTGCGAAGTTCTTTTTCTTTATATCCGTAATATTTGCTCATATTCTTCAATTCGCCGTCAAACTCATGGCTTTCAACTTTGATATCTTCCTTTTCCGCGATTTTGCGGAGGATGAACAACCGGCGGAGCCTCAAGGCGGCGTTGACCGCGGCTTCCTTTTTATGCGCTTCGATATTCTTTTTGAATTCTTCGACGTCTTCTTCTTTTTTGACGTTGGCCTGGACCACGCGCTTCAATTCGCGCTCAATTTCGCCTTCGAGGATAGCCGGGGGAATCTGGAAATGTCCGATTTCATTGGAAATTTTTTCATATACCAGATTGGCGATTTCTGAACGTCTTTTCATTTCAGATTCGCGGATAATGTTGTTTTTCAGCGTTTCACGCAGTTTTTCAGCGGATTCCACTTTCATTTTTTCGCAAAGTTCGGTTTCGCCCAGCGGTTTGCGGCGCTGAACAGTATTAACGGTCACTTTATAGGCGACTTTTTTGCCGGCCAGCGCGGCTTCGCGATAATCTGCGGGATACTCCGCCGTGAAACTATATTCCTTGCCGGCTTCCGCGCCGGTAAGGGCATTGATGGCGCCGGGAATCATTTCCGGTTCGCTCAGCCACAGCCAGTTGTCATTGGCTTGAACCTGGCGGACAAGGGGGGCCGGCGCATCTGCGGCAACCGCGAAATCAGAGGTGTAAGACACTTTCAGCATATCGTCTTTCTGAGCCGGGCTGCTGATGTCTTCATAAGCGGCATACATTTCTTTGTAATATGCCACGCGTTTTTCGACTTCTTCATCGGAAACTTCCGCCGCCGGAACTTCCACTTTAATGCCTTTATATTCAGGGATTTTGAATTCCGGAGCGACGTCAAATGTCAGCGAAAACTGGTATTCGGCGTCAAGTTTCATTTCGCCGGCTTCGGAAGGCATTCCGTAAGAGACGATCTCCATCGATTTGTCCTCGGTAATCTTCTGGAACGCCGCGGAGTAAAAACGTTTCTTCAGTTCGCTTTTGATCTCTTCCCCGTAGCGGGACATAATCATCTCAATGGGGGCTTTGCCTTTGCGGAAACCGGGAATTACCACCATTCCGGTAAATTCGCGGGTGGTTTTGCCGGCTTCGCGGCGAACCGTGTCCTGATCTATGGTGAAATCAACTTTTTTCTGGCACGGTTTCGTCTCTTCCACTTTGAAAGAGATTGCTTCGATAAGGCTTTTATTAGACATTGCCATTTCCTTTTTATGTTTTAAAAATAAACTGTTGCTTTGTTACTCTATTAATAATCTGTCAAAAAAACGTTAAGTCTTTTAATTTACTACAAATATTCCTCTTTTCAATTTGAACTACCCTTCTTTCCCGGTTTAATCCGTTTTTTCACGGGTTCAATCCGCCGTAACGGCTATTCAATATCATTTAAAAAGAATTCTTTCCTTTTTTTTTTGAATTTTTCGCATGAAACACTATATTTGACATGTAATTTGAATTTTTCTGGCATTATGATTTATTATAAACAAGACGTGGAAATTATAACGAGGATGTAAATGGCAGGTACTCCAAAACTTATTGTTCTTTCAGAAAAACTGCGCGGAAAAACTTTTGAACTGACAAAAGATATTCAATCCGCGGGCAGGACTGAAGAGAAGGATATTTGCATCAAAGACCCGACCATCAGTTCTCATCACTGCGACTTCGTCAAGACCGAGAAAAGCTATATTCTCCGTGATAATCAAAGCACCAACGGGACCCGGGTCAACAATGTGCCGATCACGGAACAAGAGCTGAAAAATAGTGATATCCTCCAGTTGGGCGGGGTTGAAATCCTTTACGACTGCGATGATGATACGGCAACCTCCGTTACCAGAACTCAGACCGGAATTGATCTGGACAGCACCGAAATCGGCATTGCCACCGTAAAAGACCTCAATAATTTTTCTCCATTCGCCAAAGACGAAAAAAGAAAAGGCGGCATCAGTCAGAAGATTTTGATCGCCCTGGTCGTCATGCTGGCCCTGGCCATCCTGATTCTGCTGGTTTTCCTGATTGTGCTGGTCTTCCGCAAGTCTCCGGATGCGGCCCTGGCGATCTGCCAGCTCTTTATTAATTAAAGATTTATAGTTTACAATCCGCCGTCGCGTAATAATTTAACAATGGGAATTTTTTTGTATGGCTTCGGATAACAACAATAACGACAACAAGAACAATAACGAAGATAACGGCCGGCAGCTTCCCGGAGCTTCCAGAAAGCCCTCCAAAGCGGGGTTCGTCTGGATTTTCATATTTATTTCGATCGGCGCGCTGTGCCTTCTCCAGCTAAACAACAAAGCCGGGGCGAAAGACAAGGATCAGGCATTTTTTGAACAGGAAATTACCGCCGGCAAAGTAATCAGCGTGAAGCTTATGCCGGAAACCGACCGCATTATGCTCGCGGAATGGAATTCCAAGCTCACCCCGGAAGAGTTTGCCAAGGCCCAGAAGCTCGACCCGAAAGCTCTTGACTACAGAATGTTCCGGGCCAGAATCATTTATTCAGAAAATCTCGACCAGTTGCTCAAGCCGGTTCCGCGCAAAGTGGAATCCAGGGATAACTGGTGGAACGTTGTCGGAACGATTCTGCCGCTGCTGCTGCTTGTCGGCCTGATCTACTTCCTCTTTTCCCGCCAGATCAAAATGGCCGGCAAGGGCGCGATGCAGTTCGGCAAAAGCCGCGCCCGCATGATTATGCCGAACGAATTAAAAACAAAATTTGACGATATTGCCGGGGCCGATGAAGCCAAAGAGGAAATCAAGGAAATCGTGGATTTCCTGAAAGACCCGCTCAGATTCAAAATGCTCGGCGGCAATATCCCGAAAGGCGTTCTCCTGACCGGCGCGCCCGGGACCGGCAAAACCCTGCTGGCCAAAGCGGTCGCTTCCGAAGCCAATGTGCCGTTTTTCTCCATCAGCGGCTCCGATTTTGTGGAAATGTTTGTCGGCGTCGGCGCCAGCCGCGTCCGCGATATGTTTGAACAGGCCAGAAAAAATATGCCTTGCCTGATCTTCATTGACGAAATTGACGCCGTCGGCAGATCCCGCTTTTCCGGGCTTGGCGGCGGACACGATGAACGGGAGCAGACGCTTAACGCCATGCTGGTTGAAATGGACGGCCTGGAAACTCAGGCCGGCGTAATCATTATTGCCGCCACCAACCGCCCTGACGTGCTCGATCCGGCGCTGCTGCGCCCCGGACGTTTTGACCGTCAGATCGTGATGGATCTGCCCGACATCAAAGGCCGCAGAAAAATACTTGACGTGCATATCAAAAATATAAAAACCAATGCGGATGTCAACCTGGACCTGATCGCCCGGACCACCCCCGGTTTCAGCGGCGCCGACCTGGCCAACCTCTGCAACGAAGCCGCGCTGCTGGCCGCCAGGAACAATCGCGATTCCGCGATCATGGCCGACATGGAGGAAGCCCGCGACAAAGTCCGCTGGGGCAGGGAACGCAAATCCCGCAAGATCAGCGACAAAGAAAGAAAGCTTACGGCTTATCACGAAGCCGGACATACCCTGATCGCCATGCACAGCGAAAATGCCACGCCGGTTCACAAAGTAACCATCATTCCGCGCGGCCAGGCCTATCTCGGCGCCACGATGACCATGCCGACGGAAGATTCCTACACCCGCAGCCGCAACGAACTGCTTGACGAACTGGTGGTGCTGATGGGCGGACGCACCGCCGAAGAACTTATTTTCAACGACATTTCCACCGGCGCGTCCAGCGATATCGAAACCGCCACCCGCATTGCCAGACAGATGGTCTGCACTTTCGGCATGAACGACAAAATCGGCCCGGTCCGGTATAGTGAATATCACGAGCAGATGCGCGTTCGCGCCGATGCCCCGCCGTCGGAAACGTACAGCCAGGAAACCGCCAGAGAAATTGATGTTGAAGTTAGAAAACTGCTGGACGACGCGCATGTTAAAGCCACAAAAATGCTTGAAGAATATCATGACCAACTGGAAACGCTGGCGCGGGAACTGCTGGAAAAGGAAACCCTGTCCGTGGCCGAAGTCAGAAAACTTATCGGCATGCCGGAGCAGATAGACGACCCGGTATATGGCGAGGATGTGGCGCCGCAACCCGCGGAACCGGTTGCCGACAACACAAATACAAACATTTCTGTTTGAGGAGCCGGCGCAAAAGAACCTTAATTTTGCAACGGTTCCTGATAATTATATTGTTCAACCGCGGTTTACAGGTTCAATATGGACACGGAAACTTTATCCGAAATCATCACTGAGCATCAGACGGATTGTGTTCTTCACTGCTGGATCCAGCCGCGGGCTTCCAAAACGTCCATTGTCGGACTGCACGACGGCTCCTTGAAGATTTCTCTCGCCGCCCCGCCGGTTGACGGTCAGGCTAATGCCGAACTATGCAAATTTCTGGCAAAAAAACTGGATTTAGCCAAATCCGCGGTCAAAATTACTGCCGGTGATTCCTCCAGGCGCAAATCAGTCCGAATTGAAGGCATCACCAAAACCTTGCTGATAGACAAGTTGAATCTTTGCATGTAAAGGTTTAAAAATGAATAATTCACGCGCTGATAAAAGCTGTTTCCCCGGAACGAAATCTGACTGGAACGGCTTTGACCGTTTTGACTTTGAACTGGAAGGCGTTCCCTGCATCGTTGTCCGGCCGGAAACCGCGGCGGAAGGATTGCCGTGGATCTGGCGCGCCCGCTTTTTCGGAGCGTTTCCCTATCTTGACCTGGCAATGCTGAAGCTCGGCTGGCATCTGGTTTATACTGATGTCGTCGAATTATACGGTTCGCCCGAAGCAATGCTCCGGTATGACCGCTTTTATCACTTTTTGACTGCTGAACATGGTTTCCCGAAACGCCCGGTACTGGAAGGCTACAGCCGCGGCGGACTGCCGGTATATGCCTGGGCGGCTAAAAATCCGGACAAGGTCGCCTGTATTTACGCCGATGCGCCGGTTTGCGATTTCAAAAGCTGGCCCGGCGGCAAAGGCGTCGGACCCGGCAGCCCCGAATGTTGGGCAACCGTACTGAAAGTTTACGGACTGTCGGAAGCGGAAGCCATGACTTATCCCGGCAACCCGATTGACCAGCTTGAACCGCTGGCCGCCGCCGGAATCCCGCTTATCCATGTGGTCGGAGATATTGACGAAGCGGTTCCGCTTCAGGAAAATACCGCGATTCTGGAAGCAAGATACAAGAAATTAAACGGTACAATCGAAGTAATTCACAAGCCGGATTGCGCGCATCATCCGCATTGCCTGGAAAATCCGCAGCCGATTGTTGACTTCATCCTGAAACACTACAGCACCAGAAAAGCGTAACGGAATTAAAGAGAAGATTTATTATCCCGAAGGGATAAAAGGTTTATAGAAAAATTATCAAAAACATCTACGACCCCGTCGGGGTCGTACAACCCATAATAATATGACAAACTATAAACGTTTGATGCCGTCGGCATCAGGGAAGATGCTTCGCCGGAGCTTTATAACCACACACAAAGACACAAGGTAAATGCTTTGTTGTAGTGTTACCCATTCTTCCCATTTTTCTCATTATTTCGGAGCCTCCGGAAAAAATTTTCATTGTGCGATTGTTTTTTTTCTTCCGGATAGTTATATTTTCAATACAGGAGAAAGATATAATTGTTTCAACAACAAAGAGGAAGTAATGCCATGAACTTAAAACAGTTGCTAGATCAGAAAGACCCCACGGTTTTTTCAATCGAAGAAAATTCTTCTTTATGTGAATGCATCAAATTGCTGAACGACAAGAATATCGGCGCGCTGGTCGTTGTCAACCGCCAGAACAAAATCTGCGGGATCGTCACCGAAAGAGACGTGCTGAGACTGACCTATTCATCGCCCGTCAATGTTTGTTCCGTTCTGGTTAAGGACGCCATGACGGCCCGTGACAAACTCGTTACCGCCGAAGAGACGGATTCGCTTACCCAAATCATGGAAACGATGACGGCAAAGAGAATCCGTCATATTCCGGTGCTTAAAGACGGGGAAATTTGCGGCATTGTCTCCATTGGCGACGTCGTCAAATTTCTGCTTGGGATGCTGATGGACGAAAACAAGGAATATGGGTTGATTGCGCGCTTGCCGCGCAATAACCCCTCTTGAACTGGGCCGTGGGATATGGGGATTGCTTTTTCTCGAGGTCTCTTAACAGGCTGAAGCAGTGCATTTTCGACAGTTCAATCCTGGCGTA
>CAIKZE010000211.1 GCA_903831825.1 uncultured Lentisphaeria bacterium
CGCTGGAATGCTGACGCTCGGCTTGACCGGGTTGACCGGTAATGCTGATCTGTCATTATTAAATTCCGCTGGTACAGCAATTAAGACATCCTCAAACACGGGAATTACGCCGGAGACGATCAATAATGTTGCGCTGCTGGCCGGGACGTATTATGTCAAGGTCGCAGCGGGATATGGCGTCAACGATGCCAGTTACAACCTGAGCAATACCGTCAGTTATTTCCCCGGTGATACTTATGATAAAGCCGGGAACACGATTGCCACGGCGAAACTCGTTGACGCACCTACGCAGACCGGCTGGGTGGGCTTCGGCGATACTGATGATTACTACCGGTTTGACTTGGCTACGGCGGCCATTGGCACGCTGCGGTTGCATGATATGACCGGCGGCAATGTGGACCTGACGTTGTATAATTCCAAGGGTATACAGCTGAAGAAGTCAGCCAACCCGGGCGTGCTTGAAGACACTCTGACCAGTACGCTGACGGCCGGTACTTATTACGCCAGAGTCAACGCGGTGTCCGGCAACATTGATTACACGCTGGACTTCAGCAAGAAGGATCTTGTCTCCGGCATGCTGGCGAGCTGATGGTGCCATCATGGTGGTTCATGAACTGCTTGCTCCCGATGGATGGCTCAAGCTGTCTGGATAGATTGCAAATGTAAATTATGTTATTTTTTTAAATAATCAAGAATTGCAGACAATCAATTCAAACTATAAGGAGAGAAATGTCAAAAAAACAACACCAAAAAGCCCAAGGTGAAATTCGTAAATACCTGCTATCTAACCACATCAAGCATCACATGTTTTATGGCCCGGCAAATGACCAATACTGGAATGAGAAGGCACATATTGTGGCAATTAATATGGAACCATACGGTTACGAAGACTCAGGAGTATGTAGTATTGATAGAGATGATTTAATAGAATGGATATATGATGCTGGTAGCACAGGCACAAAGACAACCAGATATACTTTAGCGTTCATATCACTGGTATTGTCAAACATAGAAAAAGGTATCACGCCAACACCAGATAATTGTAGCGAAGCATATTATGACGATGACACAATAGAAAACACGCTAGACCGCTCTGCATACTATAATATTAGTCCAGTTTCAAATTCACAAAAGGCTCAAGATTTTGATACGATAGCCTCTACAGGGGGAACCGATTTAGGCAAGCTCATATGGGAGGAAATAAAAGCACTTGATCCTAATGTGATTATAGTTTCAGGAGTTGCAGGCTTGGTTGCTCTTAATCAGATGATGCAACTGGAAACAGCAATCGAATATGGTGATAGCGTTATTCACCCTGACGGATTTCTAGTTCAATCAATGAGACACTTCTCCAGGCCAAGTTATGAAGATTGGTGTTTAGCTGTTGAGCGAATCGGAAAATGGATTAAAGAAGGAATCTAGCCGCGATCTCCCTGCCATATTACTTCACCGCCGGTATCTGCGTCCAGTCCGTCGTATAGTTCGGTGACAGGTGGTCGCGCTTCATGGTCCAGGGCCGCTGTATGCCTTCGGCCAGATGGAAGACCGCTTTCTTGCCGAACTGCTTATTGATCCTGTCAACGGTCTCATCCGGCATGACGGACTTTTTCAGCTACATGGCTTGAATTTAGCAAATCTACGCAGAGCAGCAGCACTAAGGTCATCTGTCTAAAAGTCGAACTCGGGGGAACATATCCGGCATGATCCTCATTGGATTCCACCGGTTCCGATACTTTTATCTGTATCTGGATTGAGCCACGCCTTTATAGCTTTGCGGATCTGTGTTGGACTATGTTCGGCGATTTCTACCAGACTCGGTTTCTCCTTTTCAGGAATCAATTCGAGAAGCTTGGCTACAGCTTCGCTGACAGAATATAATATATTCTCTGCCTGTAACGGCGTTGCCTTCGCCTGCCTGATCTGCTTCTTCGCATCAGGAATCGTAATTTCACCGCTAATTAATCTTTGAAGCAGTTCAGGTGAAGAATTAGCAACTGTCCTCGCATCTTCTATATACCGGCCATTTACTCCAACTTGTGCCCCTGCGAGATCAACTGCCCGGCCACTGCGAATGTTTTCGCCATGGTCTGCGACCCCGGCTTTTTTCCGTCCTTGCGCTTCCTGTTCAAGAGCCGGCAAAAGTCTCAACCCGTAAGCTGCACGCTGGCCGGGGGTGAGATGACGTCTATTGATATTCAAATCGGTAATCAACTGGTAAGCTGTTTTTTCTCCACTATACTCTACAGCCATTGTCTTGATACCCAATTCCCGACACGCTTTTAGCCGGTTGCGACCATCCAATAACTCGCCCTTAAAAAAGAGGACCGGCGACTGCTGTCCAAGCTTGATGCTGGCTTTAAACTGTTCATATTCGTCGCTCTCTATTTGCGGGAATGTCGCAGCAAATTCATGTATCTTCACTTCGCCATTCGGATCAATGTAAAATACGTTATCAGAAACTTGCCCCGGAACTGATGCTGTGATCAATTCTTGCTGTTGAGTTTCTTTCGCGTTATCTCTTTGCGGAACCGGCGATGCTTCGTCAACTGCTTTGACTTCGAGATATCCGGGCGGAAAGGCATATTTTTCTTTAGCTGGCGCAGATATTTTATCCAGCGGTGCTATTGCTACTGAAGAATTTGAGTCCGGGACCGGTTCTGCGACGATTGATTCGGACGCAAGTAGCTTTTCAAGTTCATCTGCTAAATCTATAAGTTTTTTCGATTTCTTATTATCTCGAATATACTGAATGATTTTTACAGCCTCAGCAGATTCTTTGGAATTATAAAACCGCTCTGCATCCTTGAGCAGTAAATGGTCATCCGCATTGTAGCCGGTACCGTTATACTTTTCAAAAGCAGCACGATATTTATCAATATTTTTAAGTTTCATTTTTTTCGTCCTTGTTATACGGGTTGACGGTGGCTATGTTGCCGACCCGGTTTTAATTACTGTTTGGCCACCGATGGGCCTGACTGCGGTTTCCGAAAGAAGTGGAAAATGAGAGCCGGAGTTATTGCCGGCCCCCATGGCCCGAAACCTTAGTGCAGGTTACGGGATAAAAAACACCTCGTTACTTTTGCCTGATGGATTGTTCGTGCATTGCTAATGCCTGTTTCCAGGTACCGTGACGACGTACGCTCTGGTCCCAAGTTCGTCTGAATGCGTCTATGAGTAGGTAACCATCCCTCTCACGTTGACGCATCAGTTCTATGACCCATGCGTGAATCGCAGTCACTTGCTCCCTGTCGTCAGTCCTTCCGAAGTGGCTGAGCCACCTGACCAGCCAGAGTTTAAACCTTTCCAAATTTCCTTCCGCATCCTTCTGCGTTTGACCTCTAGTCATCCACTTTATGGAGCTTTTGAAATTTTCCAGGTTCTCTGCGCCAATCATAATCCCCTTGCTAAACGCGAAGCCAAGAAACTCTATTTCGCGCACATGCATCGTCTTAGATTTTTCCAGGTTAACTCTCAAGTTCAATTCTTTGCTCACAAAGTCACCGATACTCTTAAGTACGCGTTTTGCCGCTTTCTTGCTATCGACCATTACGAGCAAATCGTCTGCGTATCGAGTATGCCTCAAATTTCGACGCGTCAGTTCCCTGTCAAGAATGTCTAAGTACATGTTCATTAACAGTGGCCCTAACGGGCTGCCTTGATGCACACCCATGCCCGATTTCACTCTTGTTCCGTCGCTCAATACCACCTCTGACTTTAAGAATCTTTCGATTAACTGGCATACCCTGATGTCCGGGCAGATTTCCCGGATTATCCGCATCATGATGTTGTGGTCAATTTCATCAAAGCATTTACAGAAGTCGATTTTGACAGCAAACTCCGCGCCCTCCTTTAAAAACGCGAGTACTTGTCGAGCGGCTGTGAAGACGGAACGGCCGAAGCGGAATCCATGGCTCGAGTCCGAGAACCCCTTGTCAAGCGGAGGTCCGATGACCATCAGCATTGCGGTCTGGGCGGTTCGGTCTCTAGCGACCGGGATTTCCAATAGACGGGTGCCGCCTGATTCTTTCGGGATAGCCACCTGTCGTATTGGGGAAGGATTATAGCCAGTTAGTAATTCTCTGGCCATTTTCTCTGGATCCGCTTGATGTTCGCGGTAGGCTTGCAGGATGGATTTCTTGTCCACACCCGGGGCCTTCTTGCGCCCATGGCTGGTGCCATTGGCGGGAATTCCGAGCGCTTCCTGAGTAGATCCATCGTTGCGAAGCTGCTTTTTCCATGCGGGCTCCACAGTTTGCACGATCTTTTCCATCAGATCGTTTGGGAGCTTCGTCGAAGGCTGGTCCGGCGGGCACTTCCGCTTCTCCGGCATTGCACTTGGTGAGTGTATTCCGGGGTTACCTGTTGACGACGCTCTTTGAGGCGGCCGTGTGAGAGCCTCTGAAAACTTTCTTAACGCTTCAGGGGATGCCAGGTGAACCTGGAACCTATTCTGCGTTTTGCGAGCTTTCCAGCTTTCGCTTTGGGCCTTGTCATTCTGGCGTCCGGGCTTGACGTCGAAATGGCCATTGTTGGAAACTTTCTGCCGAGAGGGGGCTTTCCCTGGTTTCTCAGCAGAGCCCGCGACGTTGGAGACCGCTTCTGTGACAAAATCACTATCAGAAGCATGACCAGTGGTCCCGGTCGCATTGCAACCCCTTCCGTCATCAATTTTATCAACATCTTTTTCAGATGAATCATTTCTATCCATGGTGATTATTCCTCATGTTCTATGTTTTTGGAGAAAACTGCTTCATAGAATGCAGGCTGGGTCTTTAAAAAATCATTCCAGACGATCAGAATATCCGCTGCGATGCGGGAATAGCCGTATGTCACGATATATGCGGAAAAACTCCGCAGTAGCGCATCCTGCTCGATGATGACTTTTACCGCGCAGGATGCAGGGAACTCAGCATTCCATGCAGAGAGGGCGTCACAGAAAAAACAGAGAGCCCACTGATGCGAGTCCGAAATATCATCCTCAATGCTTTCCAAAATTTCTATTTGAAGCCAGGAGCAGATTCCCAACAGAGCCAATTCAGACGTAAGCTTGAAACCTGTGGTCTTACACTGTAAGTTAATCAGTGTTGATTTTAGAGCCGGTTGTTTTTTGCTAACCGGTTCCACCATGCAATCATCCTCTTGATTCATTATTTGTCAGCTCCTTGTGTTTTCAAAATAAAGTCAGTAATGTCTGATGCCCGGAACATTATTCTTCTGCGAATTCGATAGCAACGCATGCCGGATTGAACCCAGCGGTAAAACGTGGTACGGCTTACATTACCCGCATATCTGCGTGCTGCGGCTAGATTGAGGAAGCCATCAGCATCCTTCGGATTCTGTGTTTCGAAGCCTGAAATTGCCCTTAGCGCGGCATCTAGCTGTTCAGGTGTTGCTGATCCGACAGCATCAATTACTTGTTTTTCTTTTTCTGTCATCATGGACCTCTATGTTACATTTTTTGCTTGGTGCATGCCAGACGAGTTCCGATGTACCCAAAGCGTTTCTTTGCTTATAAATTTTAACCCCGGATTTAAAATCACGCAAATGCTTATAGGCAAGACAGATAGGTTAATATTTAGTTAATAATTAGTTAATTAACTACGACTTAATTTACATAAAGAGGATGAGGCTAATTGTAATAAAAATACAACAAAAAATGAATGACTATTCCATGCTGGTATACGCAGAAATAGCCTTAAGGGAGATTAGGAGATATTATTGAATCGAGTTTAGGATAAAATCTTGTAGGGGCTGAGGAACTGAACGATTACTTAACTCATTCTTTATGGTACTTATTGTATTGGCACTACCGAACTTCAATAAGATGTTTTTAAATCTTACTTCCCGATTGCCACCTTCATAAAACGCGAATTTTATATCAATATAATTATCCGCGGCATTTTTGGAGGGCAGGAACTTATCAATTAATTTATTAACTTCGGTACGCATACTTGAATTGTAAGCTTTATTCCTGCCGCTATAAATACATTTAAGGTCAAGAAAATTAGTTGATCGGCATGCATCCTTTCTTATTGCCGCATTGACGCTATCTTCGAATATGAAATGGGTGCTTGGGTCAATACCCGCAGCATAAATAACCCCAAATTTTATAACTTCAAGTGTCGTTGCCTCTTCCTTTCCAGCGATGGGTCCAAAGGATATGGAAAATTTTTCTGTTTTAGCATTATGGGTAATCTTTAATTCTAATTGTTTGGCCGTTACTACTGCTGGCGCAGGCCCCTTAACTACCAGGACTTCGGACGGCTTATCAGCATCAGCTATCCCGCTAAGTTTAGCAGCAAGATCGTCTCTGTCTTCCGGATATACGATAATCATGCCTTCGCCTAACTGTTGTTTAAACGCTATAATATTCCCAAAACGGTCTTTTTCATAGTTCGCCGGTGACGGTGGAGGGAATTCAGTATAAACAATCTGGTTACAGTAGTTATCAATCGTATATGTATTTAGGGACGGAGGAATTTTAGGGTCGCTCGCATCAGCTTTACACGCGAAACGCTCTTGTATTTCCTTCGCCTGCGAATTCAATTTTTTAGCTAAATCCACTGAAAGTCCTCGCCTTCTATCAACTGCATCAGCCGTAGGCATCGCCAGGTCGGTTTTGGTTACGTCCGGCATTTGAGAATAACCGGTATTGCTTATATTGAATGGATCGGCAGAATGGTAATATGTAGAAGCGTAAAAAGCATTTCTAAATGTGGCAATTACCGTATCGCATATATTCTCTCCAGCGGGCTGATGGTCAAACAAATTTAAGTCCTGAGGCAGGCCTGTAAACATGCGATTCCACATTGAGTCTTTCAGATAGCCCGGCCCTTCAAGTTTTTTAGTGTAAATGCTCTTTCCAATAGAAAACATGCCGCTGGCTATATTATTAAACATTTCCCATACTTTTTCTGCATCTTTTTCAGAAATAAATATACCATTAAATTGTGATATGGTACTAATCAATCGATCTTCGACATTAAACCAGAACTCTTTATCCGACACATCCCAGTAATAACTCCACGCGGGGATTTGTTTACTATCTGCTGTACACTTGCCGATGACATATGGGGCTGGAAGTGTGCCTTTCCGGTCCCGATAGACATGATAATCTCTATCTATAAAAGTTACTCCCAGCAGGCATTGGCACAATCGCAGTAATCGAGTATTCTTAAGTGAAATCTCGATCCGTAATTCGTGCCCACTAAGAATTTTATCCATAAGGGCCCGATAGGGAAAATCAGGGCTGTCTATTATATCAGGATAGTTGAAGAGATGGAAAACGTGCTTCAGAAAGAAAAAGTTTGTCGGGCAATCCACTGTCGATATCCATTTTTTTTCAAAGCAGTAGTTTATCGCGTACTTCTGGAAAATAGCGACATCATAATCTGCCTTTAAAACTGTCACACGGTGGTCTCCAGGCATAGACGCTTTCAATCCTTCTTCGGTTGATACATATACAGAGTCAGGCATTTTGCAACTTTCCCTTAATTATCTCGATTTCTTCATCACTGATGTCCGCGGATTCGATTCGGCGGGTACGCTTTATTTCATATTTCTTTAACCACTTGCGGACTGCGGCTTCGCTGATGTCATAGATATGGCCGACGGTTATATTGGAATACTTCTCCACGAGATCCCGCAAATCGGTCTCTGTAGGTTGCAGTTTCTTCTGGGTAACCGGCTCCGGTACGATGTATTTTAATGCGGAAATTTCATTGACCAGCTTCAACGCACGCTTGTCGGAATCGCCCCGCGCTGCCTCCAGCATCCGTTCATAAACCTTAATCATTTCCGGGCTTTCCCATCCCAAAATCATCATGGCATCCCGCGTAGATACGTCCTTGGAGGCCAGCAGGCTCATAAATGTCGTTCTCAGGCTATGGAATGAACAAACGCTGATGTTACGCTGCCTGTGTTTGTCTTTTTCTGCCGGAGCAATGGTCGCCGCTTTCCCCAGGGCATCTTCAAATATCTGTTTGCACTTCTTGGAAATATAATAGTTGTTCCGCAGGTATTGTTCCGCGATGGCAGGCAGCACATACTCGCCACTCCTGCCCGCCTGCCGCTCATTTAGCAGTTTGCTCAAGGTTGGGGAAATCGGAATTCTGGCGGTATTGCCCGACTTACTGGTCTTATGAGGAATTATTACAATAAACTGCCCGGAGATAGATTCCCATTTCAGCAGGCAGGCATCTTTAAGACGCATGCCGGTCTGGCTACCGATGATAAACAGATCCCGGAAGTTCCGCCCAGCTTGGGCAGACTGGTTTATTACGGCCTGGAGCTGCTTTGGTTCCAGAGCATGGTGGCCTTCAGTGAGAGCTTCGTTGCGGCCCACTCGGGCAATCTTTCGATGATGAAAAGGGTCGCGATTTGGCAACGGGGAGATAGCATCCAGTCCGCTGAATACCCTGGACAGGTGCTTCAGATGTCCATTATAGGCTTTGCCGCCAAGTCCGCTTTCCCATAATGACTTGGAATAGCGCATTGCCGCCGAATGGTCGATGTCCTCCACATTCTTGATGCTCTCAGCATCGCACCATGTGGCAAAACGATCAAAAATAGTATGATAATATTTCCTGGTGCCGGTGGAGACATCATTGTACTTAGGAAAATGATCAACCCAAATCTGATGTGCGGTGCTGACAGGGGTTCTGATATTTTCCTTTCCGGTTATACTTTGAACGTAACTGTCGGCCAGGCGGGGGGCGGATGCTTCGATATGGCTCAACGCTTCGACGGAAATTTCAGCTTTGATATGCTTGGTAGCAATTTTCTTGGCGTCTTTAATGTCAATCGTTTTAGTGTTAATCCAGCAATCCCTGCCATCAACCATCCGGCGAAAATAATAAAATCCTTTCTTTCCACGCGTAAAAAGCTTCGGCAAAACAATTTTTAATTTTTTATCTGTCATGGTTCCGGCTCCGCAATGACACATTGATAAACTTAAAAAAACGAATTGAATTAATTATAGCAGATTCTTCCATAAAAAACAAATATTATTGAGCATTTTTTGTAGCAGCAACCAAATAAATGGTTTTTACAAATTGATGTTTATGTCGTAAGTCGTTTATTTTAAACGAGAAAGAATGGAGCCGACTGTCGGATTCGAACCGACGACCTGCTGATTACAAGTCAACTGCTCTACCAACTGAGCTAAGTCGGCATTAGAAACGGACTAGAAATATGCTTTTAAAAAAGCAAAAAGCAAATTTATTTCCTGGAAATATTATAAAATACGCGATATTGATTCTTCATGCTCTCTGTTTTTGGTTTATCTCATGCCCGGTTTTTGCCCAAGTTTAAATGATTAAGGATGTTTATCCGGGCATTTATTTTTTCTGAGAAAAAAATATTTAAAATGAATGACTTAAAACTTGGAGTTAGATGATTCCGGGACTTGAAAAAGTTCATATTCCTGTTACTTTTTTCAGGTATGATATTGAATTAAATATTTTCCAACCCCATAGGTTGTACTTTGAGCAAGAATAAACAATATATCATCGAACTTATCCAGGAATACGGGATGGTGTCCGATGAACAGATCAAAGAAGCCAGAAAGAAGTCGGTTGACAGCCAGGGCAAACTGGATGTCCTCGAAGCCTTAAAGGAACTTGGATATGTTCAGAATGCGGAGCTGACGGCCATGCTTGCGCAGCAATACGGGTTGGAAGTGCTTGACCTCCAGTCATACCAGATTCCGCCGGAAGTGCTTGAAACCCTTACCCAGGAGATCGTGCAGCAATACCGGGTTGTCCCCGTAATGAAGCATGACGATGTGCTGACAATCGCGATAAGCGACCCCGCGGACATGGAAACCATCGATTCGCTGCGCTATCTGCTTGGCTGCGATGTTGACGCCGTGGTTTCTTCACAGGAACAGATCGATAAGATCATAGGACAGCACTACAGTTCGCTGTCTGAGAGTGTCGAATCTTTCATCGATGAACTTTCCACGGAACAGCAGTTGCAGGGCCAGTTGATTGCCGGCATTGCCGGAACCGCCGAGGCTGCGGAAGTGGAAGATGACGCCCCGATTATCAAACTGGTTTCGCTGATTATCATTGAAGCTTATAAGATGCGGGCCAGCGATATCCATATGGAACCGCTGGAAAAGCGTTACCGGATCCGTTACCGGGTTGACGGCGCGCTCCGGGAAGTGGAAGCTCCGCCGAAGTATCTCCAGGCCAACCTTACCAGCCGGCTGAAAATCATGGCCCGGCTGGATATTTCGGAAAAAAGAATCCCGCAGGACGGACGTATCCAGTTAAAAATGGCGGAAAAAGATATTGACTTGCGCGTTTCGACGATTCCCACTACCCACGGGGAAAGTATTGTCATGCGAATTCTGGACAAATCAAGCATCCAGCTCGACATTCCGAAACTTGGTTTTTATGCGGACGACCTGGAAATTGTAAACAGCATTCTTGCAATGCCGGACGGCATCTTTCTGGTTACAGGTCCTACCGGTTCCGGGAAAACCACGTCTCTGTACGCGTTTTTAAATACCATCAATACGCCGAACCGTAAGATTATTACAGTGGAAGACCCGGTGGAATACCAGCTTACCGGGATCAATCAGGTACAGGTGGATAAAATAATTGGCTTTACCTTTGCGGCCGCGCTGCGTTCAATGCTGCGCCAGGCGCCCAATATCATCATGGTAGGAGAAATCCGTGACTATGAAACCGCGGAAATCGCGATCAACGCCGCGCTGACCGGACATCTGGTTTTCAGCACGCTGCACACGAACGACGCCCCCGGCGCAATCACCCGTTTGATCGACATGGGAGTAAAGCCGTTCCTGGTGGCATCCGGGGTGCGGGCAGTTATGGCGCAGCGGCTTTTACGGCGTATCTGCAAAGGCTGTTCCGCGCCATATACTCCAATCCCTTCGGAAGTCAGGCTGCTCGGTCTTAGTGAGGAATATTTGCAGTCCCGCCAATTTTGCAAGGGCACCGGCTGCGAAATTTGCGGCGGCACCGGTTACAAAGGCCGTATCGGAGTTTACGAAATATTCAAAATGAGCCCTGAAATATGTAATCTTGTTTTTAACAATGAGTCAACCGGGGTTATCCGCGAAGCTGCCAGAAGAGGCGGGATGCGTTCTCTGCGCGATGACGCGCTGCGAAAGGCCGAAGCCGGCACCACGACACTGGATGAAGTAATCAAATCCACCATGACGGACGAAGAATAAAAACTTAATATAAGAGGAATTGGCGAAATGCTGGATTCTGAAAGTCAATCACTTAAAGACCTTATTCTCGGGGAAGGACTGTCCAACGAGGCGCAACTTCAGGAAATTGAAGAAGAGCACGAACGTACTGGAAAACCCTTCCGGGAAGTCCTTACTAACTATGGAATTCTGACCGACGCGAAGATACTGGAGCTCATTGCCGGCAGTCTCGGTTCGGAAGTGGTTGATTTGGCCAGGTCCGATGTGACCAGAGAAGTCATTGAGATGATCGACTCTGAGACCGCAAGGGCTTATGGCGTTCTGCCGCTGGATTTTGACGGACATACTTTGAAGCTGGTTTCCAGAAATCCCTTGAATTATCAGATAGCGGAAGAACTGCATTTTATTCTCGGCCATGATATCCAGATAATCGTGGCCGCTGAAAACCAGATTGATACCGCCATCGAAAAATACTATCCCGCGGATGTCGGCTCCGTCCATGACATGCTGTCTGAAATGAGCAATGATTTGTCAGACGAAAATTTAGAAGACGACAAGGAATTGGAAGATCTGGCAAACCAGGCGCCTATCGTCCGCTTTGTGGACGTGATTTTATATCAGGCAATTAAAGACCAGGCCAGTGACGTTCATTTTGAACCTTTCGAAAAAGAATTCCGCATTCGTTACCGCGTGGACGGCGCGCTCTATGAAATGCCTCCGCCTCCGAAAAGCCTGGCAGTGCCGGTAATCAGCCGCGTCAAAATCATGAGCGGACTGAACATTTCCGAACGCCGCCGCCCGCAGGACGGACGAATTCAGTTGAAAGTGCGCGGCAAGCCGATTGACTTGCGGGTATCCTGTCTGCCGACGACCTTCGGCGAATCCGTGGTGCTTCGAATCCTTGACCGGGGGGTGGTAAACCTTGACCTTGAAGTGCTGGGCATGGGGCAGGATGTGCTGGACAAACTTCGCGAAATGATTCATCTGCCTAACGGCATTCTGGTTATCACCGGGCCGACCGGTTCCGGCAAGACCACCACCTTGTATTCCGCCTTGAAGGAAATCAACACGATTGACGAAAAACTGCTTACCGCGGAAGACCCGGTGGAATACGATATCGAAGGGATTATTCAGCTTCCGATCAATGATGCGGTCGGCATGACCTTTCATCGTGCGCTGCGCGCGTTTCTGCGGCAGGACCCGGACCGGATCATGGTCGGGGAAGTACGCGACCTGGAAACCGCCAAGATGGCAATCGAAGCCTCCCTCACCGGCCACTTTGTATTCAGCACGCTCCATACGAATGACGCCGCCGGCACGGTTACCCGCCTGATTGATATGGGGGTGGAGCCGTTCCTGATTTGTTCTTCGCTGGTCGGCGTTTTGAGCCAGCGCCTTATCCGGCGGGTATGCAAGAACTGCAAAACCCCCTACGAGCCTACTGATGAAGAGCTTGAACGCATGGGGGTGGAACGGGAAGATATCGGAGGCAAGAAATTTTATTACGGCAAAGGCTGCAGCACGTGCAATCAGACCGGTTATAAGGGGCGGAAAGCAATCTGCGAACTGCTGGTTATGAGCAATCCGCTGATTGAATTGATATCTAAAAATGCTCCGACTTCAGTTATCAGAAACAAATCGATTGAATTGGGAATGCGCACAATCCGCGAAGACGGATTGCAAGCCATTATTAACGGCGAAACAACAGTTGACGAAGTTCTCAGATATACAACGGCATAATCCGGAAAAGGGAGGCTTTTATGGCAATTGACATGACAGAGTTGTTGCAGTTGGTGGTGGACGAAGGAGCCAGTGACCTGCATATCGAAGTAGGCGCTGCCCCCATGGTCAGGCTGCATGGAAGCCTGACGCCGCTGGATGTTCCGACCCTTACGCCTGACGACACGGAACGCATGGTAAAATCAATTGCCTCAGAAAGCCAGCTCCAGCAAATTCAGCAGATCGGGACTGTTGACTTCGGGTTCGGGTTCGGTGAAAAAGCCCGTTTCCGCGTAAGCGCATTCAAACAGAAAGGGCATTTCGGCACGGTTCTCCGCCAGATTCCAAGCAAACTTCTCACGCTTGAGCAAATCGGGTTGCCCAATAACATCAAGGATCTCCTTTACCGGCCGCGCGGCATGGTTCTGGTTACCGGCCCTACCGGCAGCGGCAAAAGTACGACTCTTGCATCCATGATCAATATCATTAATACGGAGCGTGACTGCCATATCGTTACGGTTGAAGACCCGATAGAATTTTATCACCAGCACAAGCGCAGCATGGTGATTCAGCGTGAAATCGGCGTTGACACCCCGAGTTTCAAGGAAGCGCTGAAACGTTCGCTGCGTCAGGACCCGGACATTATTATGGTCGGTGAAATGCGCGACCTGGAAACCATGGAAGCCGCGGTTTCCGCCGCGGAAACCGGACATCTGGTCTTTGCAACCCTGCACACGACCGGGGCCGCCAGGACGGTTGACCGTATTGTGGATGCGTTTCCGACTAATCAGCAAGCACAGATCCGTACTCAGTTGGCCTCTTCCCTGCTGGCGGTCATTTCCCAGGTGCTTTTGCCTAGGCAGGACAAACCGGGCCGGGTGGCGGCATTTGAAATAATGGTGTCCACGCCGTCTATTCAGGCGCTTATCCGTGACAGTAAAACGTTCCGCATAACCTCGGAGCTTCAGACGGGCGCAAAATATGGAATGAACACGCTTGATTCGCATCTGATGGATCTTTATATGAATAAAATTATTTCATATACTGAATTGATTACCGCGGCTCAAGATCCCGAGAGCATTACGGAAAAACTTCAAAGCAGAAAATGACAGCGTTTGATTTTTATCCGTTTAGGGGTTCTAATAATAAGTGTGTGATTTTTTTGAAGAATATGCCTAAAATCAGTTTATAACTATACAGGAGGAAATATGCCGCTTTTCCTATATACAGCGATGGACGCTTCCGGAAAAGAGAAAAAGGGCAAAATCGACGCTTCGGCTGAAGACACCGCTGCCGCCGAACTTAAAAAGCAGGGCCTTTTCATTACGATGATTAAGCCCGCTAAAGGTGCCCCCAAAGAAAAGCAGAAAGAAGCCGCTACCGCCCCCGGCGCCAAGAAGAAAAAAGGGTTTGACCTGAATATTTCCATCGGCACGCCGGTCATCAAACGCAAAGATCTGACTATTTTCACTCGCCAGTTGGCGATTCTGCTGGACGCGGGGCTGCCCCTGATCCGTTCGCTCAGAACGCTCGAAAAACAGTCTAAAAATCCGATATTGAAACAGATTCTGGGCGCTTCCGCCGATTCCGTGGAAAGCGGCTCCACTTTCTCCGAAGCGTTGGCGCAGCATCCGAAATCTTTCGATAAACTTTACCTGAACATGATTCGTGCCGGAGAAGCCGCCGGCGCCATGGAAGTAATCCTTAACCGCCTGGCGGTATTTATGGAAAAAGCGGCGAGGATCGCCGGCAAGGTTAAATCCGCGTTGATTTACCCGACCGTGGTTTTCTCCATCGCGATGCTGGTTACATCCGGCTTGATGATTTTCATCGTTCCAAACTTTAAAAAGATATTCGACGAACTGCTGGCCGGCGAACCGCTTCCGGAACTGACCCAGTTTGTTATGTTGATCAGCAAGATTCTGCAGGAGCAGATATGGATATTCGGCGTCATCATCGCCGTAATATTCGTGGCATATAAAATCACCAACAAAACTAAAATGGGCAGATACGGCATTGACTGGGTAAAGTACAATATGCCGCTGTTCGGACCGATCATTTCCAAAACCGCGATCTCCCGTTTCTCCAGAACGTTGGGCACCCTGATGTCTTCCGGCGTTCCGATTCTTAATGCGCTGAATATTATTAAGGAAACCGCCGGCAATGAAGTGGTTTCAAAGGCTGTCGGAAAAGTGCATGACGCCGTAAAAGAAGGGGAAGGCATCGCGGCGCCGCTTGGCGCGTCGGCCATTTTCCCCCAGATGGTTATAAGTATGATTGAAGTAGGTGAAGAAACCGGTAAGCTGCCGGAAATGCTTGAAAAAATTGCGGATACCTACGAAGACGAAGTAGATAATGCGGTAGGCGCGCTGACCTCCATGATTGAACCGTTGATGATCGTAGGCTTGGCCGTGATCGTCGGTACAATCGTTATTGCGCTCTTCATGCCGCTGACGAAGATTATTGATAAACTCGGTAAATAAGTTTGCAAACCGGGAAAATTACTTTTTCCCGGTTTAATTTTAATCAACAGAGGTTTTTAATGGGGAAAGATAATTTTTACGCTATTGTCATGGCCGGAGGCAAAGGAGAGCGCTTCTGGCCGCAAAGCCGCGTATCGCATCCGAAACAGTTGTTGCGGCTGATTGGCAATCTCACGCTCATTGAGCAAACCGTGGAGCGCCTGCTGCCTTTAGTTAAAACTGAAAATATCATCGTTGTCACCAATAATGAGTATGTCGCTCCCATGCGTTCCCTGCTGTCCCAGCTTCCGCCGGAAAATATCATCGGCGAACCGGTCGGCCGGGATACCGCGCCATGCGTCGCCCTGGCGGCGGGGATCGTCAGAGCCCGCGCCGGAAATGATGACGCCGTAATGATGCTTCTGCCTTCAGACCATGTAATCCGGGATACTGACGCCATGCTTGAGGTTCTGGCCGACAGCGCGGAAGTTGCCGCGCTCGGAGGTATCGTCACCATCGGCGTGAATCCTTCATTTGCCAGCACCGGTTACGGTTATATTCACTGCGGCGAAGAAATTCCGGGAAAATTGAAAACCCGCTTTTTCAAAAGCATCGGGTTCAAAGAAAAACCCAGTCTTGAAGTCGCGGAAAAATTTCTCGCGGAAAAATGCTATAAATGGAACAGCGGCATGTTTATATGGACTGTGGGCACGATCATGAAAGCGTTCAAACAGCACGCCCCCGGCCTTTACAAAGACGCGGCCGCTTTTGAAAAAGCCGAAGCTGCCGGCAGTATTGAAACCGAATTGCGCGTTCGCTATGAAAAATGCAGCAAAATTTCCATTGACTACGCGGTAATGGAAAAAGTTAATAATGTGGTGGTTGCGGAATGCTCTTTCGACTGGGATGATGTCGGCAGTTGGACTGCCCTGAGAAACCAGATCCGGCCCAGCGAAAATAATAACGTTGTCCGCGGACTTTTTGAAAGCATTGATTCTAAAAACTGCATTGTCGTGGGTGATTCCAAACATTTGATCACCGCGATTGATGTCGAGGATCTGATTATTGTTCATACCGAGGACGCGACTTTGATCTGCAACGCCAAATCGGCCCAGCGGATCAAGGAACTCGTTCAGAAAATCGGGGCGAAGCCGGAACTTGCCAAATTTCTCTGATAAATGCCTTTAGGAGTTGTAAAGAAATAAGTGGGATTTTTATACTGAGGGTATCGGGGAGAAATTTTGGGGTTGCCGGTGAGGAGCAAAGCCGTAGCTTTGTAACGAACCGGCAAAGCCGAAAGTGCCACCGAGACACCAGTAGAAAATACCAGTTCTTTTTGAACGACTCCTTAGGAGTTGTCAAGAAATAAAGAAGTGATAAAAAAGCAGGCCTGTCTATGATTTTCCTGATGAACATTGGAAACACCAATACACAGACTGGATTATATTCCGGCGGCGTGATTTCCGGGATAAAAACGTTGCCCACCGGAGACGTTGATTCTTCCATAATTCCCGAGGGGATTCCCTGTGCCGCGTCCACGGTGGTTCCGGCTGTCAGAAAAAGGCTTTCCGGCAGGGATATTTTCTGGCTGGACGGAACATGCCGCACCGGCTTGAATATGCACTTGGTTGATACCGCCACGCTTGGCAGCGACCGGATCGCAAATATTGTCCGCCTGGCCGACACTTCGGAACTGCCGGCCGTGTGCCTCGATTTCGGCACTGCGATTACTTATGATATTGTCGATAGCTGCCGGGTGTTCAGAGGCGGCGCAATTGCGCCGGGCCGGGCTTTGCTGCGGCAGGCGCTGCACAATTACACCGCGCAATTGCCGCTGATCCCCATTGTTGATGATCTGTCGGCCGGCGTCGGAACCAATACGGTTGATGCCATGCGTCTGGGCATTGACCGCGGCGCCATCGGCAGCGCCAGAGAACTTATTGCCGCCATCAAGATGCTGTTTGCCGATGAAACCGTGCATCTGGTCGGAGTCGGCGGAGACTGCAAGTTTTTTATTGATTATATTCCGGAGATTGAATATGGCGGAAATGACTATACTTTACAGGGTATTCGAAAAGCATGGGAGCTAAACGTTGATGAGAATTAAAATTTCCGGTATCCAAAATGAAGCAGAAATGAAAATGGCCGTAAGCTGCGGCGCCGATGCAATCGGATTCCTGGTCGGACAGTTGCACCGCGCGTCCTCGTTCATTCTTCCCAGCAGCGCGGCGCGCCTGGCCGGAATGCTTCCGCCGTATGTCTGCCCGGTGATTGTGACTCATCTCACAGAGGCTGAACAAATCATGGACATTTTGCGCCGCGCCGACATCTACACGGTTCAAATCTGCGGTTCAATCGCGGTTTCAGAAATAGAAAAATTATCCGGCATCATGCCTAAGCACGGCAAAATTATCCTTACCGCATATATCAACACCCAGAATGTCGTTCCCGGCCTGGATGATTATTTCGGATATATTGACGCAGTAACCTTTGACTGCTTCAACCGCAGTCCGGCGCATGTCGGCGGCAGCGAAGCCAATTCCCACAAATGGGAAGCTGTTTCCGCTTTTATGAAAAAATGTCCGCTGCCGGTAATTCTGGCCGGCGCATTGTCGCCGGAAAACGTTGCGGATGCGGTTCAAACTTTCAAACCGTTTGGCGTCGATGCCTGTTCTGTTCTCAAAAATCCGCTCACCGGCGACCTGATCGAGGAAAAATGCCGGGCGTTTATTGCCAACGCCAGAAGAGCTTCTCTCCCCCCGCTTTAATCTTGGGTTGACGCTATTTCCTGCCGAAACGCTTTTCCAGTTCGCGAATGGAAATGTTGATGATGGTCGGTCTGCCGTGGGGGCAGGAGAACGGAAGTTCGCATCGGGCCATCTGGCGCAGCAGGCTTAATGCTTCGCCGGAAGTAAGATGGTCATGCGATTTTACCGCCGCCACGCAGGCGGACCGGGCCAGGGCTTCCAAGTCGGCTTTGGGACTGGAAGCGCCGTTTTCGGTCAGGTCGGAGACAATATCATGAATTAAACCCCCGATATTTTCCTGACGGATTGACGTCGGAATCGCGCTGATCATGACGGTATTGCTGCTTAAAGGATCTATTTCAAAACCCAGCAGTTTAAACGTTTCGGCATTTTTATGGACAAATGACGCCTCCGCCCGCGACAATTCCAGATTTATCGGCAACAGAAGTTTCTGCGCCGGGTTGTCCGGTGACGCGCCTTTTAAAAGTCTTTCAAACATGACCCGTTCATGCGCGGCATGCTGGTCAATGATAATCAGTCCGGTGGCGCCTGACGCCAGAATATAAGTATTGTCCAGAATGCCGATGATTTTCAACGGACCGCTGCCCGGCAGTTCCGGCATTGAAGAGGGCTGTTCCCCGGACGCTGAAACATGATCCGGAATTTCCTGCTCCCCGAATAACGCGGGACTGACCGGGGTCTCGATTATCGTTCCGTCATTTCTCGCCGAATACGGTTCGCCGGACGGATTCATCCGGGGAACGCGGATGGATGGAAATGTTTTGGGTGGAGGATTTCCTTCAAAATCCTGTTGCTGAAAGTCGAACGCGGGATGTTCCGTCTGTTTTATTTCGTAACTGACGTCCGCCCCGTCCAGCATGGATTTCAGCGAAATTGACGGATCAACCGTAATTGACGGAGCGGGAGTCAGCCGGAGCGCGGTGCGGACAGCTTCGGCAATATCAAACGCCAGCTTCCGTTCGTTCCTGAAACGCACTTCCCGTTTGGCGGGATGAACATTGACGTCAACCAGTCCGGGATCGAGGGCGATGAACAACACCACCGGCGGGAAACGCCCTTTTTCCACCACGCTGCCGTAACCTTCGCGGATGCCTTGATAAAGAGTGACGGATTCAACGCCGCGCCCGTTGACGAATGTCCGCTGCTCTCTGCGGCTGTTCCGGTTTAAACCATGCATGGCGATGAAGCCGGTGATTTTGACGTCTTCCGACGAATAGCCGACCGGCAGCATGCCGTCAACAAACGCTTTTCCGAAAAAGGTCTTCAACCTTGGCAGCAGATTGTCATGGGCCGGAGATGAAAAAATACATTTGCCGTCAATAAACAATTCAAAGGTGATTTGCGGATATGGCAGCGCCAGCATGTAAAGCATTTCTTCGATGTGCTTTTCTTCCGTAGACTCCGTTTTGAGAAACTTTTTTCTGGCCGGGGTGTTGAAGAAAAGGTCTTTAACCGTTATTTCCGTGCCGGGCGCGCAGCCGGCGGGGGCGGCTTTGATGAATTTGCCGCCCTGAACGATTACTTCATTGCCTTCCAGCGCGTTGCGCTGACGGGTTTTCAGCGAGAAACGGGACACCGACGCGATGCTGGGCAGCGCTTCACCGCGAAAACCCAGAGTGACGATGCGTTCAATATCTCTTTCCTGGGCAATTTTACTGGTGGCGTGCGGTTCCAGACACAGCAGCGCGTCATCCGCGTCCATGCCGGAACCGTCATCGGTGACGCGAATCAGCCGGACTCCGGCTTTTTCTATTTCAACACAGATTTTCTCCGCTCCGGCGTCAATGGCGTTTTCAACGAGTTCCTTGACCACGGAAGCCGGACGTTCGATGACTTCACCGGCGGCGATTCGGTTGCTGATGCTTTCCGGAAGGACTCTGATTTTGCTCATTGCGGTGAATTGGAGTTTAGTTGGAGTTTAATTGCCGGGTCGGTTTTGCCGGGGGGAACGGCTTTTTCTCCGGGAACGATTTTCAAAGTCCGGGCTTCTTTGATGATTTGTTTAAATTCCGGCTCGTTCCGGATGTTGTTCAAGGTCGGATCGTATGAAATCGGAATAATCTGGTCGCCCAGGGTTTCCGAGGCTTTCCGGAAAAATTTTATGGATTTTTCCTTTTCGCCTTTGGCGGAGTACATGCCGGAAAGGTTGAGCGAGATAAACGGCGATTCCGGGTCGAGTTCGGCGGCGACGCTCATCTGTTTAATCGCTTCATCGAATTTATTTTGTTTCGCCAGCGACTGGCCGAGGTTGTTATAAACCGCCGGATCGTCCTTCTTCAATTCCGTCATCCGGCGGTATACCGCTTCGGCAAGATCATATTTCTGTTCGGAATAAAGAATTTTTCCCAGCAGCGACATTGCGGTGAAATTATCCGGCTCGAAAACCAGCACATTTCTGGCTTTATTCTCCGCCGCGCTCGTATTGCCGGCCTCTAATTCGGCATGGGCCTGCTGGAGCATTTTCTGGATTTCGGCTTTTTCCTGATATTGCGGTTTTTTCACCGGGTGGGTATGGGGTGCGACTTTTTCTATATTGTTATAAGGGCTGAGTTTGATGTCCGACTCGTCGGAAGTTAAACTGCTCGCCCTTCCCCGTTCCGTCTGTTTGATGGTGCGGGTATTGATGATGACCACGGTCATCAGCACGACCAGGGCCAGCACAATCAGCAATGGAATCAATGACTTATTCATCTGTAAGCGTCCTCGCTATTTTTATGCCACCAGCAGCGGCAGTAACGGTTTTCACCGATATTCTCCCATTCCGGCACGGAATCGGCGCACAGCGCCTGCTCTTCCATCGACTTCGCGGCGGCCAGCGCGCATCTGCCGTAAAAACGGCAGCCTTTCGGGTAATTGGCCGGCGTCGGAACCATCCCCGGAATCGTGGTTAAACGTTCCGATCTGGATTTAAGTTTCGGCACCGCGGCCAGCAAGGCGCGGGTATAAGGATGCGCCGGTTTGCTTATCAGTTCTCCGGTCGGGGCCGATTCCACCATATGCCCGGCATACATCACGGCCACCCGGCTAGCCAGTTCCGCGACAATTCCAAGATTGTGTGTTACCAGTATTATCGCCATATTCCGCTGTTTCCTGATTTCACCCAGCAGTTCAAGTATCTGCGCCTGAATCGTAACGTCAAGCGCGGTGGTCGGCTCGTCCGCCACCAGCAGTTCCGGATTGCTGGCCAGCGCCATGGCAATCATCACCCGCTGCTGCATCCCGCCGCTCATCTCATGCGGATAACACCTGATCCGGCGTTCCGGGTCGGAGATGCCGACGCGGCGCAACAGTTCGATTACCACTTCCCGGACATTTTCCTCTTCCGGCTGATGGAGGCAGATTGCTTCGGCAATCTGGTCGCCGATCCGGAAGACCGGGTTAAGCGATACCGACGGCTCCTGAAAAATATAAGCGATTCCGGCCCCGCGGACTTCCCGGAGCTGCTGCACCGGGATGTTCAGCGTATCATATGCCTGACCGCGGTGCATGAATTTTACCGTGCCGGAAGCGTATCTGGCCTGATGCTGCGGCAGCAGTCTGGCTAACGACATGCAGGTTACGCTTTTTCCGCAACCGCTTTCGCCGACCAGCGCCAGCACTTCGCCGGGATCAACTTTAAAGGACACATCGCTGACCACCGGCAACCATCGCCCATCGGTTTTAAATTCAATAGAAAGTTTTTCTACTTCTAACAACGACATTAATTATTAATCCGTTAATTCGGACTGTAATATTCTATTATACAGCAAGTTAAGCAAAAAATCCACATTTTTACGGCTTCCAGCCAATAATTCCAAAGTTGTTCCATGCCTTAATATAATCGTGGTTTAACTGGAAACCAAATCCATAACGAAACTCTTTTTTCGAAGTTTTTTCTTTCCCCCCGTTCGCCCCGGCATTGCAAGCCGGTTATTTAACGATTTTTTTAATTATAATATACTGTCCGTTCCGTCCATCCTGTCCATCCCTGTTGATTCTCTGTGGTTAATTTGCTATTAAACCTTGACGATTCGGGTTTTGTGTTCTAGTTTAAATAATGTCAAGTTTAATCTTTAGCATTTTCAGGAGTTCAGCGCTATGAAGTTTATTGGAATCATTTTTGCCGGATTTATCTGTGGGGTGTTTTTACTGACGGGCTGCAACAGCGTTCCGCCCGGCACTCCGCCGAAGGGGGATATTGTTTCACAGGAAGACATTAAAAATACTTACAGTTCGGCGGCGGCGGTCAATTACCTGATTACCTCGCTCTCCACTTTCGCGGTAAAAAATATTCCGAAAGACAGCACGGTTGCCCAGAAGTTTGCCGCCACGGATAAAAGCTTGAATTTCTATCCGGATAAAGTGTTTAAATCGTCCGCTGCAATTGCCAGATTTACCGGTGTTCCCGCCGGCAGGGCCGGAGATTACACCCTGGTCAGCAGTATCAAAGGCAATGAAATCTTAATCTGGGAAATGTCGCTGATCCGCGTACAGGACAATGCCGCGGTCTGGTCGGAAACGATCAGGATTGACCAGGGCAAGCTGGAATGAAACTCTACTCGTGGAATGTCAACGGCATTCGCGCGGTAGAAAAGAGAGATTTTGCCGGACTGGTAAAACGGATGTCGCCGGATATTCTCTGTCTCCAGGAAACCAAAGCCTCCGAGGATCAACTTTCCGATGAACTGAAAAATGTTCCCGGCTATTCTTCCGTATGGTGTTCCGGCGAACGCAAAGGCTACAGCGGCGTTGCCTCATTTTTCAAAAGTCCTCCGTTGAAAACAACTTCCGGATTCGGACTCGACCCGCGTTTCGACGGCGAAGGCCGGATTCTGATTTCCGAACATCCTGGTTTCACGCTGCTGAATATTTATTTCCCCAACGGACAGAAAGATGATGAACGGCTGCAATATAAACTGGGATTTTATGACGCGCTGCTGAAATACTGCGAAAAACGGCGGCAGGCGGGACGCCCGCTGGTGATCTGCGGCGATTTGAACACCGCTCATAATGAAATTGATATTGCCCGCCCGAAAGAAAATGAAAACGTCTCCGGTTTTCTGCGCATCGAGCGCGACTGGGTGGATAAATTTGAAAGTTTCGGCTATATCGATACTTTCCGCAAGTTATATCCCGATTTAAAAAACGCCTATTCGTGGTGGAGTCCGTGGGCGGGCGCCAGAACCAGAAATGTCGGCTGGAGGCTGGATTATTTCTATATCACCCCGGATTTATGGCGGAAAGTCAAAGGCGCGGCGATTCATCCCGAAATAACCGGTTCAGACCATTGTCCAGTCTCCCTGGATTTGGATCTGTAATCTCACGGGAGCGCCGGTCGCCTGACCGGCTTTAGAATACACTCCACCATGAAGCTATTGAAAAGAATGAAGATAAAAGGCGACCCTCGCGTAAAAAAAAATTAGCTCCGGCGGAGCGATACATTACCGCCGATTTTCAAGTAACGAAAACACGGGAAAAGAAGTTTAACCCCGATGTCTAAATTTACAAGCTTCCAGAAATGCGGTTTCTAATGTCCTCTTGGTGAACATCATCTCAACTCCTTCGACTAATTTAAAGTGTGATATTAAAATAGTCGAAAAATAAAAAAAGCAAATAGTTTATTACGAAGATTCAATATCTTCATTTCAAAAATGCATTTTACCGTGTTATTTGAGCTTAAACACTTCGTTTCCGTTGACAAAATTACTATATATAGATAATTGATTGTTAAATTTTTAAATGTACCATTTTGTGTTTTTTGAGTGTTTTGTGGATAAAAAAGGATTTCCTTTGCGGCTTTGTGGCTTAGTGCGAGAAAAAAGGATTTGATTAAGGACAGAATCTAGAATTCAGGAGTTAGAATTTAGAATAAATTCTGAAACAAAAACAAGAGTAGAAAGATTTAACCTTTAAAAAGGTTTTCCTTGGCGGCTTTGTGGCTTAGTGCGAGAAAAAAGGATTTGATTAACTTTATGGAAATATTATTAAA
>CAIKZE010000212.1 GCA_903831825.1 uncultured Lentisphaeria bacterium
AGATTGAGAAGTTTTGCGTTAAACATTATGAGACACAATAAGGTTGGCAATATAAAAGCAGAATTATACTCAAACGCTTTAGATTTTGGAAATCTGCTTAAATATGGAGGGCTGTAAAAATGCTAGAATTGAACAGCCCTGTGCCTGGCAATGCGAAGCGTGCGGCAAATATTTTCCGAAATTAAATACGGAAAAATCAATAATCAGTGATCCGAAATTGAGCAAGGTGGAAAAAATAGCGCTGATGAAACCGCCGCTGTGCCCGTTCTGCCACTCATCAAAAGTATATTATGTATCAAGTGATAATGCCACCTTCGGCGATCAGCAATAGAATCAGTTAAAATTCATTTCCCCTATGACGAGTAGAGGATAGGCTCCGTATTTGTATTTATTGCTGTTTTTTATAAACGTCTCTTCTCCTGAATTCGCGGGTTGTTTTCTGTCTAAATAACCGTGTCCGTTTTTAGCGGTCAAATAATTTGAATATCCAATATTCAAGGTAAAAAATATCGCTATCGCTCCTGCTTTTTCTCGCCAGGACTTGCATATCTAAATCTCAATGATTGTCTTGTATTCTGCCTTTCCTTCATCAGTTGGACATTTCCCGCCTTGCGGGACGGGATATTGGATATTCGTCTTTTTACCCATAAATTATAGTGAAGACCCTTATCAACAATCTTCCAACTTGCGGAACTCTGACCGGTCGGGCTGGGAATTGCGAATCGGCATTAATTGGAATTATATTTTACTACAGTGGAATTGCAGTATGGGCAGACGGGCGGCGTCAGGGTATCAATTTTATCGCACTGAATAGGATTATCCTCCGATATCCTCTCGATACGAGTGAATATTTTGCCGCAATGACTGCATTTCCATTGAAATCCTATCGGCCCTTTGCATTTGGAGCATTTGGCGGTAGCAATGTTTTTGATTACTCTTGATTCACAAAGGTTGCAGTTTGCGCACATGACATTAACGTGCAGTTCGTTTTTAGCTTTCCTCTGATATATTTCCATGCCGCAGTAAGTAATGAGCGTCGCAAGCAAAGTGGTAATAATAAGCAGAAAAATTACGAGCTTTCGCGACATTCTGTGCAATAATTTGGTTTGCATCAACTTGTCTATCAGCAGCGAGAAGCTGATAAAGAAGTACGTGCGCTCTGGAATTTCAAGGACATATTTTATTGAGTTTATTGCAGTTTTTGTCTCGGTTTTTTCAGCCTCCGGCTCCGGCGGTTTGGCCGGTACTGCTTTGGGCGCAACCGGAGGCGCGGCTGCGGGACTGCCGGACACGGGCGCTGCGGGTTTTGGTATAATTTTTGCGGGCGCATCTCTTTTTTCTGAGACTTCCTGCCTCAGGCGACTCAACATCCCCGAAAGTTTTGCTTCTGATTCCGCCGGAATCACAAAAACTTTTTTGCATTTGGTGCATTCCCCTTCCTGGCCTGCAAGTTCTTTCGGCAGGCAGAGTCTCTGACCGCAGGATTTACACCATAAAGTTACATTTTCTTTAGATGCCGCACTTGCAGGCGTATTATCCGGCGGCGCGGGAATTACCATCTCTTTGTTGCATATGGAGCATTCCGCGATTTGCCCGGCGGCGCTGCTGGGTAGCCGGTATTTCTGATTGCATGTTGTGCAGCGGAAAACAATATCGTCGTTCGCCTGGTTTTTTGCCGTGCTGGACGCAATCCTGATTTCCTGAACTTTAGGCTCCGGGGCAGCTATTGGCGGAACCTCGCCGGACGGTGCGGGGGTATCTTTTTTAGCGGAGGGCGGGATTTCCGATTCCGGCGGAACCACCATTGGATTTTTGCATCTGTCGCAGTCCAGCGTAATGCCTGAACAGTCGTCATCCAGTTCATATTTCTGGTTGCATTTTTTACACCGGAATCTGATGCTCATGGCTGTTTATTTCCCGAATTCAGTCATTTAACCATTTAATCATAATCAGTAATATATCCATTCTCTTAAATTTATAAAGTCATGAATTGCAAAAACCGCAAAAAAGACAGAGGTATATTCTGCACGGCTGAAAACTTATTGCCGGTATTTTCGAAAAAAACAGCGGCGATATTTTCAAATACCGGGAAAACTGCTAGATTATCTGTTTTCGTTAAAGGAACTGGAACAAAATAAACTATTGGATTTTCACCGAATATCTTGATTTGATTTTCGAGTTGCTTGTGAGGCGCATACCGGCAGGCATGTAACGAACAAGCGGCGCGAAAAGCATTCAAGAGAGCGGGGTAAAAATATCGGTTATTTTGAGACGGTTCCCAAACCCGGATATATAATCTTTATTATGACAAGAATATTGAACAAATTATACAGTTACGTCAGCCGGCGACACTTTGAAGAGCCGGGCGGCTATTTTGAGATATGGCGGATCGCCTATCCGCTGATGCTCATGAGCGCCAGCAATCTTATCATGCAATTTACCGACCGGTGTTTCCTGGCGATGAATTCGACCGAGGATGTCGCGGCGGCGTTCCCGGCGGGCATCCTCTATTTTACCATGTTCTCATTCTTTATGGTGACGATCAACTTCACCTCCGCGCTGGTTGCGCAGTTTTTCGGGGCGAGAAACAATAACGCCTGCGTCCGGGCGGCGTGGTCAGGATTCTATTTTGCCGTCGGCGCGGCGATTTTCATCGGTTATATTTCGCCGCATATCGGGCGTTTTCTGCTGGCGCACAGCGGACAGCCGCCGGCATTGATCACCCTCGAACTGGACTACTATAATTCGATGATTCCGTGCGGAGCTTTCATCTGTATAAGCGAACCGTTTTTCGCGTTTTTCTCAGGACGGGGACATACAAAATTTGTTGCCGGCGTAAACATCGCAGCCTGTGTGCTCAACTTCTTTTTGGCATATATGCTGATTTTCGGCAAATGGGGCGCCCCGGCGCTGGGCATATACGGCGCGGGGACGGCCACAACGCTGTCGGCGATGTTTTCATTCATTTGCGCTTTTATCGGATTCTTTAGCGTGGACCAGAATGTTTTTCCGACCAGAACCGATTGTAAACTGGAATGGAGCTATGTCAAAAAACTGCTCTCTTTCGGAACGCCCGCCGGCTTGCAGGTGCTGTTTGACGTGGGTGCGTTCACCATCGTCACATTCATGATCGGACATTTGCAGCCCGCGGCGCTGGCCGCAACCACCATCGCGCTAACCATCAATCAGTTCAGCTTCGGCCCGCTGCTGGGATTCACTGACGCCACTTCGATTGTCGTCGGGCAGAATATCGGGCGCGGACATAAGGATATTGCGGAAAAAGGCGCTTACCGGGCATGGCGGATGGCCGCGACATATATGATTTTCGCGGCGGCGGTTTATCTGTTCCTGCCGGTCACGCTGATTTCGCTGTTCAGCCCGAAGCACAGCGGCAGCACGATTGATTTCAAACAAGTGCTGGACATCGGTAAAATGATCCTGATGTTTGCGGCGATCTTCAACTTTTTTGATGCCACTAAATTTGTGTTCATGGGGGCATTGCGCGGCGCCGGCGATACCCGTGCGGTGCTTCTGATCAGCCTCCTGTGCAATTGGATACTGCTGGTGTCCGGCACCTGCATCCTGGTGCTGGTGTTCAAAAGTTCAATCGTCACGATCTGGGGTTACATGACTTTCACCATTCTGGTGGAAGCCAGCATCATTCTCTGGCGGTTTAAAACCGGAAAATGGCGCAGAATAGAACTCATCAATCACGATTCCGGCGAAATCGATATTAAAAATCAACAAGGAACATAAAATGACTACTCTTGACTGCGAAAATCCGGCTTCGACGCTGAAATCAATATCGGAAATTTATGGAATTGCCGCTCCGGAAATCGTTGCGTTTTTAAAAACTTTTGACATTGAGAAGTATTATGCAAAGAACAATCCTGACGATTATCCAGACTGTGTGTTAACCGCGGCATTTGAAAAAGAACATAACGTAAAACCTAAACCGCTGGATTATGTCTGCTGGTTCCATCTGACCAGAACGCATCCCCTGAATAATTTTCCAGAAGGAATTATTCCGTTCAAGGAAGCGCTGAATATTATCTGGCAAATGCTTTTCACGCTTTTCAAAGATACTCCTCATTATAAAAATTTGGTTGATTTAAAATCAGGTCCAATCAATGAGCGCTATGAATCCAGAATTAGACGCCCGTATCTGGGCGGACCTTACGCGGTTTTGGTCAGAGACTTTGCTTTCAGGGCGGAAGAGGCCGGTTTTCACGATTGGCTGTCCATGCCGGAAACCCTGACGGATATCTGCGACAAATATCAGGAAATTTATAAGGCGGATATTTTTGGTCAATTGCAGGAAAAACTGGTTCCGTGCATAATAAAATTTGTCAGCGACAGAAAAATTGACAGGAGCTGCATAGAATCCGCGTTGTATTATTTATATGTGCTTGAACATAATCAGCGATTAACAGAGTCCGCCAATACCTGTTTTGACGGACAAAACGAGAAAATCTCCCCGAAGCAAATTAAGTCTGTCGAATTTTTAAATAACTATTCATCCGGGAAAAAATAACGCAATCAGATTTTAAAAATCGATTAAGATGCGTATATTTCAGAACGAACAATTTAAATATTAAAATAAGGAAATATTATGACCGCGAAAAAACTTATGCTGGGAATACCGAAAGGGAGTCTGGAACAAAGCACGGTGGACATGTTCGCGAAGGCCGGCTATGCCATAAGCATCAATTCCAGATCATATTATCCGACCATTGACGATCCGGAAATCGAGTGCATGCTCATTCGCGCGCAGGAAATGTCCAGATATATTGAAAAAGGCATTCTGGACTGCGGGCTGACCGGTTTCGACTGGATTCAGGAAAACGGCTCCGACGTGGTCGAGGCCGCCGAACTGGTTTACGGCAAAGTCGGCCGCAAACCTCTCCGCTGGGTGCTGTGCGTGCCGGAAAACTCTCCGATCAAAGGCCCGAAAGACCTCGAAGGCAAACTTATCGCCACCGAAGCGGTCGGCATGACTCAGCGCTATCTGAAAAAACACAAAGTCAAAGCCACCGTGGAATTCAGTTGGGGCGCCACTGAAGTCAAACCGCCGGTGCTGGCGGACGCCATTGTTGAAATCACCGAAACCGGTTCTTCGCTCCGCGCAAATAACCTGAAAATAATTGATACGCTGTGCGAAAGCACCACCCGTTTCATTGCCAATAAAGATGCGATGAAGAACTCCTGGAAAAAAGCGAAAATTGAAAAGCTGGCGATGCTGCTGAAAGCCGTGCTGGCCGCGCAGGGTAAAGTCGGGCTGATGCTGAATATCCGCGAAAAAGACCTTGACAGCGTGTTGAAGAAACTTCCCGCGCTGGAGCGTCCCACTGTTTCCAAACTGGCGGAAAAAGGCTGGTGCGCCGTCAATACCATCGTTGATGAACATATCATCCGCGACTTGATCCCCGAGATCATCAAGGCCGGCGGTGCCGGCATCGTCGAATATCCGCTGAACAAAATCGTGTATTAATAATCGCTGTCGCAAAGGCTTGGGCATCATTTTTCAGCAAGCAGTCCAAATCGCAATGCCGCCATTTTTCAATGGCGGCATTGCGTTTTGTCCCCGGATTCATGACTTCCTTCCGCCCCTCGTATTCCGCCGCAATTATTCACCGGCATAAATGAATGAATTCCGCCTTGAAAATATCTTTTTGGGGGAATTGCATTTGCTTTTAAATCTTTGCATATTAAAGTAATAGGCATTAACCGGGAAAATAAAAATGAAGACGCATTGTCCACATTGTAACCGAAAATATGACTTAGGGAAAACCCCGCTTGGGGGTAAAGTCAAATGTTCCGGTTGCAATAATTCATTTATGTTGCCGCATTCCATTTCAATATTGAAAAGAGACGGCCCGCCCACAGAAGATATTTCTAAAGCGGCAGCCGCATCAATTTCAAAGTTTCAACCTCCGGTTACGGGGTCCAAAAAGGCTAAATTTCTGGGTAAAATTATTGCTGAGTTTTTAATGTTGATTGCGTTTGTGCTGGCATTTGCCGCGGTTGCCGGCATTTTCTATAATAAGATATCAGTTCAAACTGGAATAGTTATTGCGCTGTCGGCGTGTGTGATTATTCTAATACCAATACTGATAAACCTTAGAGAAATAAACCATAAACTCAAAAAATAATTCCACGCCTGCCGGTAAATCAAAAGTCTTTTAGTTTGCCTCTTCACCAGAATTCGTGGGTTGTTTCCTCTATAAATAACCTTGTCCGTTTTTAACGGTTAAATAATTTGAATGTCCAATATCCAACAAGGAATATCCAATATCCAAGGTAAAAAATACAGCTATCGCGCCTGTTTTGGGCTGTTATACTCTTGAATCTATTACGGTCATTGCTCTATGCGTAATTCTGATTTGTTGAGATGGGAATTATCTCGCACAAAGACGCAAAGACACAAAGAAAAGTAAAACTTGCTATTCTCTCCGTGCCTCTGTGCCTCCGAGCGAAAATATGTTCAGCTTTTTGTATTTTGTCTTTCATTCATCAGTTGGATATTCCTTGTTGGATATTGGATATTCGTTTCTTTACCCATAAATTCTAGAGAAGCCCCTTTAGTTTTATAAAGTTAGTTCTTTTTTAATTGTTTTTTCAACCCGGCCGGGTTATTGAGTTTTTTGCTTAAGCGTTCGATTTCATCCGCAACCTTGCGCCGATATTCATTCAACATCTTATAGTCCCTGGTATAATCACTGGTCTTGAGCGTTACGACCGAATCCGGAATGTTGAGCAGCGGGGATTCCGGGCAAAGTTCCTTCAACATGGCGAGATATTCATAGTCCTGTATTCCGTCACGGATGTTTTCCAGACGGATGGAGCTGAGCAGCGAACCGTCGCGGCTTGGATATACCAGATTGCCGTCCGCATTTCTTCCAGGTCTTAGATTCTCTTTTTGGCGGGAATAAGTTTCAATGCTGAATTCCTCATTGGACCAATCCACCCCGGTCGGAGCCTTTTCCGGGGTGCAGGACGGACGATATGAGGAATAATAACCAATTCCGGCGGCCTTGTATTTATATGCCATCCATGAGCATATTCTCGGCGCGATCCCCGGCAAATCGAGCATGAAAGAAGGATCCTCGTAAACCCAGTAGAAATCAACTTCCTTGCCGCTTTCCCGGATGTCCCTGGTTTTCGACTCGGGAACCGGAAGCACAAACCAGACATCCATCAATTTTGTGGAAATATCCATCTTCATTCCGACATTGCACAACTTCAGATCCGGAAATTCCTGCTTCAAATAGGAACAGGCTTTCCCGGCCTCTTTGAGTCTCTTTTCCCGGATATCTTTCGGCCTGTGCATAATTTCGTCAAAGCCGTTGACCATCGCCATATCCCAGCAGTTGAGCTTTTCCAGCAAAGGCTTACAATCCTTTATGAAATCGGCGACTTTCTTCAAATAAGCGTCGTCAAAGGAATACGGGTCCTGCTTGTTTTCCGAATTGTAAAGGTACCACAACACCATTCGATTCAATCCTTTGTCCAGGCAATACTTCAGATCCTCTTCGACCGGAATGAGGACAGGTTTCACTTTGCCCGCGGAACTGTTGATATACATGCTGATCGGATTTATCCGGTGATTCAAGTACAAATCATAGCATTTTCTGCGTATTTCAGGGGCCGATGGCTGATAGCCGTTAGTGATGAATGTTGTCAGTCGTCCCCGGAGCGGCAGCGAGAAATTCCGGACGTTAAGATGATATTCAACCTCGCGGCTGAATCCGCTTGCTGTGGTAAACTTGATTTTCCCCTTATAATTTCCCGGGGCCTGTCCCCTGGGAACATACACGGTTATCCAGTATGGCTGGACGCGGCTTGAAATTTCCAACGGCTGGTTTTTCACCAGCGGGTCCGGCCACCATCCGGGATGGCCGTCCTTATAGTAAAAACTGTGAAGCACTTCGACATAAGCAACCGGATTGATCGTTACATTCTGCCGGGATATTGTTTGCTTAGGTTCTCCTTCAAGCGCGAGATCCGCTGCTTCGACCACCACATTCTGCTTAGACTTCACGGACACCGCCGCGATCTGGAAGCTCTGCCACTCATGTCCGGCCGCCATCAGTTGGAACGGCTCCGGCGAATATTGGAACGGAAGTTGGCGGAATATCTTTTCCGTCGAAGGCACGGAAACCAGGAGCAGTTCGTCTTTGGCGTCCTGTCCGTTTTTACCGTTTGCTTTTAGCATATTCATCACCACCAGCAGGCAGCGCGCTCCCTCCAAAGTCCTGCTTAATTCAGGATCGTCCCTGGAACTTATCTTCTTGGATAATGCTTCCAGCTTCGAGATGTATGATAACGCTTCTTCACAACGGGATTGGTTGGCGGACGAAAGGTTGCCTTTTAAATCTTTTATTGTTTCCGCGATCTCTAAACTCTTTCTTCCAGTTTCCTCGAAGGCGACCTCTTCGGCGGTGAGCAATTTTATCTCGTCGATGTAGCAGATTGCCTCGGGCCACTGTGTATTCCTGTAGAATTTGAGATTAGCCACATTTTTAAGATCGATACTCTGTTTCATTTCATCCAGGTTCAACGTGAAGGTATGGGCGGTTTCGGGATGCAGACACATCAGGCCTAAAGGCATTGTGCAATTCATTGGCAATGTGCGGTCCCCTTTCGCGTCACCGATGAAAAGCTTGAGGAAGGCCTCGTTGGGAATGGGACGCGAATTATAAACCGTGAAACGCAACTGCTTGTACCCGGACCAATCGGAAGTTTTAGGAGCGAAAATCACAATGGCTTCCTTTCCTGTATCGGCAAACACCATTTTCATCGATTTTTTCCCGCGGAAAGCGTATTCGTCGCTTACGCCGCAGGATGCGTTGCCCTCAATACTCCATTTCCCTCCCAAGTCGCTCTCATCTTCGAAACCAATTCCTTCCGGCAAATTCCTTGCCGGAGCCGGCTCCGAACTTATTACAGGGCAAGCACAACAAATAAAAGCAAAAAGCAAAAAGCAAAATTTCATCTTATATCCTCTTCCTGTTAAATTCGCGCACAATTTTTCCGGATGTTTACCCTTTAGTTTTTCCGGTCCGTCTAAAGATCTAATTTAGTCATTATTATTCGGAAAAACAGCCCAAGGGATATTTTTATTGAGCCTGAAATCAATTATTAAACACTTTTGACAATCGGAAGACCGTCAGAAGTGTTGTTAAATAATCTATTGCCAGGTATAACCGGTATACGGGCGAATAACCCAAAAGCTGGAATGGAGTCCTTGAAATTTATCTGTATTTACTGGAATGTCGGCTCGCTTGGTTGCGGCAGCATGCATGTCGACGAAGACAACATTGGTTTGAGTCACCACGGGATGCACAAAGACTTCTTGCGGAGTATTATATGGAACCACGCAAGTTGCAGTGCGCGTTGCCAGCGCCGAATCCATCAGTAACATCGAGAGCGATGGCTTGAGCGCCAAAGTTACTTTGTTTCCGTATGTGGGATCTTCGAGAAAGCCATTCAGCATGTAATTTGAATCCCAGCGATTAACCAGAGGGGCTGCTTTAGCCGGACAGCGCAGCAATCTCTTATTTGGAGTAGTGTATAGTTCCCCAATCGAAGACGCAATTCGCTCAACCCAAGTGCCGTTTACCGGGCCCACGCCGGCGCCATTGTCCTGGATCAAATAGCCGTCATTTTCTATTTGATACATATTCATCACATTTCCCACCTGCCTTAAATTGCTGAGGCAATTAAGCGATCTGGCTTTGTCTCTCGCCTTGCCCAGCGCAGGCAGCAGCATGGACGCCAAAATGGCGATGATGGCGATCACCACGAGGAGTTCTATAAGTGTGAAACCAGAAGACTTTCGACATTGTAATTTTCTCATTTCTTTCATTTTCCATCCCTTTCGGTTTGCTTAAATTTTGCGATAAAGTCAGTTGCTTATCTCGCTTTTCATAGTTTTGGGTTTGCCGGGACTGATTTTTCAGTTGTTAACTGCCGGTGTTGGTTATTTTTTCCGCTTTCATCAATCATGTTTCCCGCATGATTTTATTCTGAACGGATTTTCGTTATTTAACCAAAAACACGATTTCAGATACAATTTATTTTACATGCCTTGCAAATTTTCAATCAATTTTATTGAGATTATTTTAATACATTTAAGACATTTTAAAGACTTGTTTAATATGTCCATAGCTAGAGGATAGCGCATATCCGGTATTTTGTCAATAGGCAAAGCAAAAAGTTATCTATATTTTTAAAAAATAGGCAATCTCTTTAAAAAGTATTTAATATTACTTGATTTTATATGTATATAGATATATTATTAAGGCAACAAAATGGATTATAGGCTATGAAAATTCACACAACTCTGGTTGGCCAGAAGTCTCCGCGGCAACGCGTGGAAGAATATATTAAAGGGCAAATCGACGCCGGGGAGTTAAAGGCGGGGGATGTACTGAAGTCAACCCAGCAATTGGGGCTCGACCTGGGAGTGTCACTGCCCACGGTGCATCTGGCGTTAAAATCCCTTGCCAATGCCGGATGGCTATGCCGGGAGCATGGCAAGCGCACCATAGTTACGGGTAATCCTGTTTTAAAGTCACACACCAATACTAAAATTTGTTTCCTCTACGCGGACTATGCCAACAACCGCTTCCGCAGCAATTGCATTCAGGCTGTAACCAATTATGCGTCTAAGCACAATTGGAATCTGCGCCTGGAATGTTTTGAAAAAATAATTGCCTCCGACAAAAGACATTTTACTATAATCCTGGATGAATTTTTTGCTGATTTAGCCAGGCAGGGAATTACCTATTTAATCCGGGAACCGCAAACCACGGTGTTTGAGATAGAATGCTGGCACTTAACGGAAAAATACGGGATCAAAAGTGTCGCCTTTAATGATTTCTGGCTAAATGGCGGCCCCTGTTCCTCCGTGCGGATTGACGATACTTACGGGATTTTTAAACTGACCGAGCACCTGATACTGCTGGGCCATGAAAAAATATTATTAATCGATGAACTGGATTATTGGCCGCGCTGGGGTGCGATCAGCGGCTTTCAAATGGCCATGCGCTGTCATCAACTGCCAATTACGGATGACATGATTGCATTCACTTCCGGATATAAACATTGGCATACTCTTGACCTTGAATTAGTCGAAAATATTACTCAGAACTTTACCGCGGTAATTTGCATTTATGATGTATATGCCATGCGCTTATTGAGCTGTCTCCGGGAAATCGGCGGATCGGCGCGAGATATCAGTGTCGCCGTTTTTGACTGGATAACCAACGGCGAAGAATTCGAACTTACCACGGTGGTTCAACCCGTTGATTTACTGATCCAGAAAACTTTTGATATGCTGCTGGACGATAATCCGCAGGTTACCAAGTTAATGCTGACCCCGGAAATAAAAGCAGGCAGTTCAACCAAGCCTCCCCAGCCGATCAAAATTCAAGGATTAAATCAATCCAAATTATACCAGTCAACCCCGTTTCCAATGCCGGAATAAATGTATCTTCTCCTGAATTCGCGGGTCGTTTTCTGTATGAATAACCGTATCCGTTTTTAGCGGTCAAATAATTTGAATATCCAATATCCAACACGGAATATCCAACATTCAAGGTAAAGAAATACCGTTATCGCTTCTGCTTTTTCTCGCCAGCGCCAGTATCTATGCTCTTGAATAAAAGTGCAATTCGCTCGTTTGTATTCTGCTTTTCCTTCATCAGTTGGATATTTCCCGCCTCGCGGGATCCCGTCTTGCGGGACGGGATATTGGATATTCGTTTTTTACCCATTAATTCTAGTGAAGACCCAATTAAAAAACTGTTTTACTGGCATGATATTCCGGCCGCAAAGGAAGAGAGTTTATCTTAAAAAGCTCTCTTTATATTTTTGAGGAGAGAAGCCTTTGAGCTCTTTGAAGCGGCGGCTGAAATGGTAAGGATCCTCATAACCGAGGTCTGCTGCAATTTCTTTGACGGTCCTGTATTTTACGGCCAGCATTTCGGAAGCCAACTGCATTTTAAGATTATCAATATAATTTTTTGAAGTCATTCCGGTTTTTTCCTTGAACATTCTGGTCAGTTGGGAAGCGCTCAGGCTGCAGAAATCAGTCATTACCTCCAAACTCCAATATTTTCCGGGGAATTTTTTTATCTCCACAAGAAGCTGCTCAAACGCGGGGTTTTCTGAAGCTCCGGCGTGTTTGTTTTCAAAGTACAGGTCTGCCAGCAGTTTCTGCAGTTCCATATTGGCCTTGATCTGGGAGTCTTCCGAGTTGTCCAGCGCCAGTTCAATGATCGGCAGCAGCCGTCTGACTTTGCCGATTTTTAAAATTCCGTTTTTAATTATGCCGGAATTGAATAAATGATCGGCCAGCGGCCCATAAAAGGAAATGGCGTCTTCGATGTAAAGTTCCTCATAACCGCCGTACTTGTGTTTAAAGCCGGGGGCAACTAATATACCGTCGCCTTTTTTCACTTCTTGAATTTTGCCGTCAGGCGAAGAATACCAGCCTCGTCCGTCAAACATGTGGGAAAGGTCATAAAATTCAAAATGCCGCAGCGGGATATTGTCCGGATTTGCCGGCGGACCGGCGTTTTCCCGGCAGAATTTACATATCCAAAGTCCGTAATTGCGATGTATCGCCTGGATTCCTTTGGGGAGTGAATGCCCCTTCGGGAGTAAAGGTACTGACCGTGGATCAATATTGGCATTATTGACGGCGGCTTTATTCATAAATGTATTAACTTCTTTGTAATCAGTTTTTTTGAAAGATCAGCTTTGCATCAATATAGACTTTTGATTGTCGAATGCAACCCTGTCTGTAAATCTCATCACGGGATTGGCGTCAACGCGGGAAAAATTCAACTTTTAATTGCCGTCCCTGCCGGCCGCCGGCATGCTTATGTTTTCGCAACTGTGATTATTGATTTATCAATGGTGATTTTTTTGACGGAATGAGGTTTGAAAAAATCTATTTCTCATGTATATTGAACATTTCAAACTAAAGATTTGAAGGTTTATTCACGTAACAGTGGACGATTCCCGGGTGGTTGTAGATAAAAAAAGAAATTTTCAGGAGATTGAAAAATGGGTGTTCCAAAACGTAAAATGTCCAAGATGAAAAAGCGCCAGCGCAAGGCCGCGAACCGCTATGAAGGCGTACAGGCTACTTATTGTTCCGTATGCGAAAAGCCGGCGAAACCGCATTGCGTCTGCCCGGCTTGCGGCAATTACAAAGGCAAACAGGTTATAACCGTAGAGTAAGTAAGTTATGAAGATTGCTGTTGACGCGATGGGGGGGGATTACGCCCCGTCTGTTGTGATCGAAGGGATCACTGCGGCGCTATATGATTTTCCTGACTGCGAACTGGTAGTGGTAGGGCATCTCGGGAAGATTTCGTATTATATGGAAAAATACGGAATTGAAAATCATCCGCGCATCAAAACTGTGCATGCCGAGGAAGTGGTGGAAATGTCCGATCCTTCCATTGCGGCGTTGCGGGGTAAGAAAAACTCGTCTATCACCGTATGCGCGAAATTGCTGCGCGACGGCGAGGTGGATGCTGTTGTCAGCGCCGGTCATACCGGCGCGGCGGTTGCCGCAACTAAAATAATTGTCAAAACCCTTCCCGGCATTGAGCGTCCCGCGATTGCGGCGCTGCTGCCGGCCCAGCACGGGCAGTTTATTCTGATTGACGCCGGGGCCAATACCGACTGCGCACCGAAGAACCTGGCACAGTTCGCGTTGATGGGCGAAGCCTACGCCAAATTCATTTTTGGACAGGAAAAACCGAGAATCGGGTTGCTCAGTGTGGGCGGTGAAGACGTCAAAGGCAATGAACTTACCAAAGAAACATTTAAAATCCTTTCAGAGATGTCCATTAATTTTGTGGGCAATGTTGAAGGCGACACAATTTTTGAGAACGTGGCCGATGTGGTGGTCTGTGACGGATTTATGGGCAATATCCTGCTGAAAGGCAGCGAGGGCCTGGCCAAGGCCATTATGCACTGGATGAAAGATATTTTCTCCAAGAACCCGATCCGCATGACCGGAGCAATGCTTGCGCGCAGCGCATTCAAGGAACTCAAGGAGATCGGTGACGCCGAAGAATTAGGCGGAGCCCCGCTGCTTGGCATCAAAGGCATATGCGTAATCGGTCACGGTTCGTCCACGCCGAAAGCGGTACGCAATGCCATCCGCGTTGCCAGCGATTTCGTAAGATTTAATATTAATGAAAAGATTACCCAGCGTATCATTGAGACCAACATGATGATCCATGAGAAAGACAAGAATGAAAATTCCGAGTCTGCCCAGGGAAATGAATAAGGGCCTGTGACGCCGCCGGATACTGCTTTAAAATTCAGACACGCAGGAGATAAAATGAGCATAAAAATTATTGGTACTGGTTCATATGTGCCGGAAAAAGTATTGACTAACTTCGATTTGGAGAAAATGGTCGATACCACCGATGAATGGATCAGAACCAGAACCGGCATTGAACAGCGCAGGATTGCTTCGGCGGAACAGGCGACATCGGATCTGGCTTACGAAGCGGCGGTAAAAGCGCTGGAAATGGCTAAAACTCCTGCTGAAGAACTCGACGGCATCATTGTCGCCTCCATCTCCGTTGACCATGTGTTTCCAAGCACCGCCTGTCTTCTCCAGAAGAGACTTGGAGCAACTAATGCATTCTGCTTTGATCTGGAAGCCGCCTGTTCCGGTCTGATTTATTCGATTGAAGTTGCGCATGCAATGATTAAATCGAATATCAAATACCGCAAATTGCTGGTTATCGGAGCTGAAAAACTGTCCAGCATCGTCAACTGGGAAGACCGCAATACCTGTGTGCTTTTCGGGGACGGCGCCGGCGCGATGGTTCTGGAAAAAACTCCGGAAGGTGCTGGAGACTGCATCCTGGCCGTCAATCTCGGCGCTAACGGCAATTACAGCAATATCCTTCAGATTCCCGCCGGCGGTTCCAGAATGCCGGCAAACTCAAAAACAGTGGAAGAAAAGTTGCATTACATTAGAATGGAAGGACAGGACACGTTCAAACTGGCGGTCAATACTATGGTCAGTTCCTGTAAAGAAGCCCTGACTTTCGCTGATATGCCGTCTTCCTCCGTCACCTGGCTGGTGCCGCATCAGGCGAACTACCGCATCCTTAAAGCTGTCGCCTCCCGTCTGGACATCCCGGAAGAGCGAGTGTACATGAACGTCAACCGTTACGGCAACACTTCCGCGGCTTCAATCGGCATCTGCATTGATGAAATGGTCAGAGGCGGATTTGTCAAACCCGGCGATATCGTCCTGATGACCGCGTTCGGCGGCGGACTCACCTGGGGTTCGCTTCTGCTGAAGTGGTGATATTCAATATTCACCGGCAATAAAAACGGCTGAGTGGATGGATTAAAATCCATCCCTACAACATGTTTCGAGCCTATGGCTCTGGATTGTAATGTGTTCCGTAGGAACGTTCGATATTGTAGCAACGGACTTCAGTCCGTTGTCGGAGTACCACCCAAAATTCGAGTTCCGTAGGAACGGCACATATGTTCCGGGTCTGCGGCTCTCTCGTTGTTGCGCTTGGGGAAATATCAACTATCGCTAACCCTGAAACATGCAATAAAAAAAACGGCTGAGGAAACTCAGCCGTTTTGCATTTAATCCGGTTCAGGGATTGTCAGAGTACGGATTTGATTTCGTGTTCCAGACTGTCCGACTGCCGGTAAACAATCCTGGCGGCCAGTTCGACCGCGACGATTGCCTTCTTATATTCCGCCGGAATGCGGTCAAGCCTGTCGCTGAATTTCTTCCGGAAAATTTCCGGCAGGTGATCCAGAATTATTTCATCCTGAATAAGTTCCGGATGCGCTGTCAAATAGTTTGAAATGGCGACATTCTTGGCATTGATCTGGCGACTGAGCTGCTCGGTCAGTTCGGTCAGCTTGACGCCGGATACTTTGAACTGTGAGAACAGCCAGTCGGCTTCGCGGCATGCGCTGTTTTTCAAACTGTTCATAATTTCGGCGACCAGTTCTTTTTTGACGCTTTTGAATTCTTCCGGATCCAGCATCAGGCCGCTCAGGATTTCGTATGAGGAGGTGATGACCCCGCATTTATTGGCCGAAGCGTCTTTCACAATCCAGACGCCGACATCCTGCAGCTTATTCCTGGCTGCCGGCGTGATGAATGAATTAGCGCCTTCGACAATCGCCAGCGAACTGTTCTTGCCGCCCGGGCAGTAATCCTGCCAGTTTGATATTTCGATGGTTGAAGGCCTGCCGCCGCACGGAATGAAGATATCGGCATAATTGTAAAGATTGTTCTGGAACAATTTCATGAATTCATCGCGGTTGAGCATTTTTTCCGTCAGCTTGCCGCCGCGGCAGGAAATCATCCGGCGTCTTTCCATTCCCTCGACCATTTCCGGTTTGGTGTAGACGATATAGGCTCCGTCGCCTTTGAGTTTTTCCGGCTTGAATGCGTCCAGATTGGACTTCAGCACCAGCAGCGCCAGCTCATCCCGGTCTATGCCTTCCGGGTCGAACAATGCGGCGGGCCCGTCAGTAATTGCCACGATTTTCAGTTTCGGATAGATATAAGCGCCGTCTTTTTTATGCAGCAGCAGATTGAGCTCATTGCCGGCCACATCGCCGAACGGGCCGCCGGAAATCTTGATGGAAAAGGCGTCTTTGGTCGGATTGATGTTCAGTTCGCTTAATGTCTTCAACAGGAACTGATGTACGCCGAACGAGGTTACACCGTATTCCTTGTGGTTGATTCCGCGGTCCGGTTTGCCGGAGATCAGCCCTGACTTGAGCGTATAGCCGTTCTTGTCGGCGTAATTGCCGATCCATTCAATCATCACATCGAACATATTTTCATCCGGCCCGATTTCGATGATTTCCTTGTTGCCGAGATAATCAATGATTCTTGGATTTTTCAATTTGCCGTGCTTGTCATAATTAATCAGCGACAGGAAGGCGTCGCAAATGGCGCGCTGCGCTTCAAACAGGGTTGACTCAAATTGTCTGCCTTCGGCCAGGTTGAGCAGCGTGATCATTTTCGATCCGCCCTCATAAATGTCTTTATTCTTCATGTGCTGGGTATGGGCCAGCACAAATCCTTCGCGGAAGATCTCGTCTTTGGCAAATTCGTAATTATCGCGCTGTTCCAGTTCGTTGGCGCTGCTTTTGGGGACGACTGTCCGCCAGCCGCCGCGGGCGATTTCGGAGAAACGCACCTGAAAGCCGACCGCGTTTTCACGGTAGAAATAGAAAATGCCGAACGGCCGGTCCTGCGGGAAAGAATTGCGGTATTTATCCGAAATGCCTTCATAAAATGCCATAAATGCGGGATCGAGACGGAAGGCGAGGGCGGCTTTGTCATCGACGAAAAAGTTTGTCTTCCGGATGTTCTGCAGGAAGTTAAGCGCACAGCGGAAAACCGTCTTGACGCTGGTGTCCTTTTCATACATTCCGGTATTGATGTCGCTGATTTCCTTTTCGATTTTCCGGGCCTGGCTGACCGCCTTTTTATCGCTCTTTTCGCCTTCCGGATCGAATTTCGCATAGAAGTAGGCAACCATGTCGGACAGGATGGACGGATACAGCGCCATGAAGCGGTAAATATCGCTGCTGTTATAGGCGTTGCGGTCAACAAAAGAAAGCTGGGTGTGGACAAATTCGGCGACAGACCGGATCAGGTTCGTGTCCGCCAGTGAAAAAGAAAGCTTAGTGACCAGTTCGCGGTGAAACAGGTCGAGCATGTCAACCCAGTTGACCAGCTTCAGTTCGCGCAGCAACTGAGTTACTTTTTTCGAAGTGGGGGAGATTTCTTTGTCCGACGTCAGATAAAGCGTATTCACAATTACCGGCATGCGGGTGAATTCATGCACATCATCCTGCCGGGTCAGGTCGCGGAAATATGCCCGCTCAATATTGAATCCGCTGAGATTTACCGCTTCGATCAGCCGGTACAGGAAGCCGCCGCGCTGCGCCGCGCAGGTGCGGGCCAGCGTCAGCCGCAGTTCGCGGCCGCTGGCTTTCTCAATGCCGACATTGATGAAATCTTTGTCCTGGGAGTCAAGCGCCCATTTGAGGCGTTCGGCCAGTTTCTCCGCGTTAAGGTCTGAAACTCCGCGCCAGTTGATGCGTTCGTAGATCTCTTTGAATTCCGGATCTATTTTCTTGTACTTCTTTTTATAAGCTTCAGACAGTTCCTTAAAAGAAATCGTCGGTTCGCCGCCCAGCGGAATCTTATCGGCGAGGGAATAGTATTCGATCACCAGGTTGCGCGGAGCGTTATTTATAACAATTTTCTGTTTTGACTCATGAATCACCGCGCCGGCGATATTATGCACGCGCATCATCCGGCTGGTGGTCCGCAGATTATTTTCATCACTCTTGAGATAAATTAAAATAATGTTGCCTTCACACTCGATCCGCTGAATCCCGGTTTGGCTGTCAATATTGAATAAGTGCGGCAATATCTGCTCGATTTGCGTCGGCGAAAATGTCTTGAAAAAATAATCCGGCATGATTTCCTGCAGCAGGTCATACCAGTATTTCAGTTTTTCCGCATGCTGTTTAACGATCCCATCCATCACGTTCTGTCCCGAAACCATAATTTCCTCCACGTTATTTAAACTTGTATTCTCAAATCTATCGGGCTGATTTTCAAAAATAAAACCTTAAAAACGCCCGCTCAAAAACAATTGGCTATTTAATGGACAATTTCTATTAATATACCTGCCAGATTCAAATTAGTCAACATCTTCATCAAAAAACTCCTGCCGATTTGCTCTCGCTCTATAAAAACTCTTATACTTTGTTAAATCATTTAACAAAGTTAAATATAAGGCCTCTTTCCAAATAGTGCAATACCCTTTCAACAGTTTTTGTTAAAATTTTTGGGCATGTTTCAATTTTGCCTTAAAAGTAATTGACACTTTTTGAAACGCAGCCGCCGAGAGCCGTAGGCTCGAATCATGTTGTAGGGACGGATTTTAATCCGTCCGCCAATCCCACGTAATTTGAGAGCCGTAGGCTCGAAT
>CAIKZE010000213.1 GCA_903831825.1 uncultured Lentisphaeria bacterium
AGATTGAGAAGTTTTGCGTTAAACATTATGAGACACAATAAGGTTGGCAATATAAAAGCAGAATTATACTCAAACGCTTTAGATTTTGGAAATCTGCTTAAATATGGAGGGCTGTAAAAATGCTAGAATTGAACAGCCCTGGGCATGCATCAACTGACGGTAAAGGTGAACAACAGCACCGCCAAGGGAGGACTTTGGAAAGACGTCTATCTGTTGAAGAATAAATCAAAATAGATGACCACGGCAAAAGCCGGACAGTTCAATTCACATTCTGATGTATGACTGCTCCGGCCGGCTCGATATTTTGGAAAGAATGGTACTTGAAAACGGAAACAATTTTTCAGTGCAGAGTACTCATAGAAATCAGTAAAAAATGTTAAAAACGGGAGGTGTAAAACAAGACAGATGCAAAACGGCGAACCACAGCAGAATATCAGACTGCGGTTTGGAAAGTAAGTTAAAAAAAGTAGAAAATATTCAGATTTCAACATTAGAGGTAGAAAATGTCAAAGGTAGTTAAATCACTCGGTATCGCAGTATTGGCTTGTGGATGTGTATTTTCGGTTCTTGGTGGCGACGGCGCAAACCTGTTAAAGCAATGGAGTCTATACGGAACTGCAGGCGCCTCCGTCATTCAGGATGACGGAGTAATCGCCTGTGAGTGCAAAAGTGTCTATGATTCCAGCGGAGTAAATCAGATTGTTGTACTCGACCAGAAAGAAGCTAAAGTTGTAGAATTTTCCGCCGAAAGCAAAGCCGAAAACGTTTCAGGGGATGCGGATGCTCAGAATTACTCGATCTATCTGGACATCGTGCATACAGATGGCACTAATACCTTTGGCATTACTTCGGCATTCAAGACCGGAAGCCATGACTGGGAAAAGGTGTCATTGTCTTATACTCCAACCAAACCGATCAAGTCTTTGAACTTTATTTTGCTTTTCCGTAATAAGACCGGCAAAGTATGGTTCAAGAATGCGGTTCTGATTCAAAAGTAATCTTTGAGATTGCTCTATATTGCGAAACAAGTTGACAGTTTTTAGCGTGATATCATGCTGAAGAAGAGCTATTAGTTTATCCGGCGTTGAAAAGACATTCTCTAGCAGGACACATAAGTGCAGAACGTCAATTCACCAATAAGAGTTTCTTGTGCAAAATATCAGTGCTGTAGTTTACACAATCTTTGGAATATAGAGCATGATCAGGAAATCCGTTTTACTCGTTCATCATCGCGATGCTGTCGCCGGAGGCAAATACCCCAATCCTATGGCGGCATACTTGGACATTGTTTTGTACATTTCCTGTACGGGCGACCGGATTAGCATTATGATTGCTGACTTCTATCAGGGGGATACTGTTGATTTCTGATTCTTTGATGTACAAGTTCGAATGGAACTGCATCATTGTCGGATTGCTGACTTCACCGTAGGAGAAGTCCTTGCTTAATCCGTTATCATTCCGTTCCAACGAGATGGCTGTGAAACTAAAACTCAAATCGAGGGAAAGTACCTATGAAAACCCCGAAAAATGTTGGTGTATTCAGTTATGTGCTTGCAGGAGATCCTGCGACATCCAGCGTCCGAAATAAATTTCTGCATTCAGTTCATTCGAAAAACAAAGCTCCAGGGAGCTCCTTGGTTTTGGTCATCCTGGCAGCAATGACCCTTTTCGCAACGCAGGCTTGCGCTGCGCCTTATCTCGTCGAGTATTGCTGGGGAGGACACAACACACCGGCTTATGTTGCAAACCACATCAGTTTCGTTGAGTCAAGGCCGTTTGACGGGATTGTGCTTAGTCTGCCATTGGTTGGCTCGAACTTGTTCAACCCCGATTTCACAGTCGGCAATAGACAGTCAACGGGTGGCGTCTGGACCTATCAGCAGTGCTCCGATGACTTGTCTCCGCTGACAGCAAGCAGTTTTAACAAGTTCAAACATAACTTCGTTATAGTCGGCATGGGCGGCCCTTCGGATCCGCCGGATGTGTTCGATGACTGGAGTTGGATCATCACAAGCTTTCAGAACTTCTGTCAGGCGCTGAAAGATCGCGGCATCCAGGGAGTAGCCCTTGACGATGAAGTTTACTCTTACCTCTACTGGATGTACCCTGACAATGTGAAATACGCGTCCACATATACGCTTCAGCAGTATGTAAACCAGGCGAAGCTTCGAGGAACACAGTTGATGCAGGCTGCAATTGCCGTATACCCGAACATCGTGATAATGCCTCTTCACGGCTCATTCATGGGATGTACTGCGGCGATGACCGGGAATGCTGTCGGCTGCTGGGCATCAGACAACTGGTTGTCAGGAGCGTTCGATGCAGGGATTATAGCGGCTGCAGGCAATCAGTCACTGGTGGTGGATGGCGGCGAGTTGTACGAATTGTCCACTCCTCAGGACTTCCAGAATGCATACATATTCAGAAAATATACGATAGCGATTCCGGTCGTCACCTGTCTATTCATGGATAGCGCGTTGAGAAGCATGTGGCGGCAGGCGTGCAGCGTTGGGTTCGGTGTTTACGATCACAAGTTGACAAGCAACGGTTATGTGATGAGGACGGACATGACCGAGGTGCAAAATGTACTGACTGCGGCTTTGCAGGCATGCGACAACTACACATGGCACTATTCTGAAGGCATCGACTGGTGGGCTGCGCCTGGGGATGTCGGCGCTATCCCCGCGCCCACACAGGGTTGGATTAATGCAGTTGCGGGAGCTCAGACAGCGGTATCAGGACAGAATCAACTGCAGAACCCCGGGTTTGAGAACCAGAATGCCGGTTGGGGTGACTGGGGATATCGCAACGCGGTGAGCGCTCCCTCGAGCGCCGTTCATTCCGGCACATGGGGCATGGGCATTGCCGCCGGCTCAAGCTATGGTGGAACATATCAGATTGTGCCCGCAGTTCCCAATGCCTTTTACACCCTGAGCGGATGGGGGAAACAGACTGTTAATGATGGAACATCTTCCTTGGGGGCAGAGTGCTTGGACAGCAATAACAACGTGATCGGCACTCAAAGCCAGGTTTTTTCAGGAACAGATTATTCATGGTATTCGCTTGGCTTCACAGCGCCGGCAAATACAGCCAAGATACTGGTATATCTATGGAAGGGTACGGGATCGGGATCCCTGTATGCAGATGATCTCAGTCTAGTCTCGGAGCCGATTGTGCGAAACGAACTGCAAAACAGCAACTTTGAAGGTGGAAACACAGGTTGGAGCAGTTGGGGCTATAGTAGTGTGATACAGAATCCGAGCCTCGCCCATTCCGGTGCATGGCTCATGGGAGTCAGCACCACTAACCCGAACGGTGGCGGAGCTTACCAGATTGTGTCCGCAGTTCCCAATGCCATATATGCACTGAGCGGATGGGGGAAACAAACTGTTAATGATGGAACATCTTTCTTGGGGGCGCAGTGCCTGGACAGCAGTAACAATTTAATCGCAGGTACTTCTCAAAGTCAGGTTTTTTCAGGAACAGATTATTCGCAGTATTCGTGTTCCATCACAACCCCGTGGAACACAGCCAAGATACAGGTATTTTTATGGAAGGGTGCGGGATCGGGGGGCTACCTGTACGCAGATGACCTGAACTTGTCCCTGGTGCAGACGGGATTGAACCAACTGCAGAACCCCGGGTTTGAGAACCAGAATGTCGGTTGGGGTGACTGGGGATATCGCAACGCGGTGAACACTCCCTCAAGCGCCGTTCATTCCGGCACATGGGGCATGGGCATTACCGCCGGCTCAAGCTATGGTGGAACATATCAGATTGTGCCCGCAGTTCCCAATGCTATATATGGATTGAGCGGATGGGGGAAACAGACTGTGGATGATGGAACATCTTCCTTTGGGGCAGAGTGCTTAGACAGCAATAACAACGTGATCGGTATCCCTCAAAGCCAAGTTTTTTCAGGAACAAATTATTCATGGTATTTGTTTGGCTTCACGACACCGGCGAATACAGCCAAGATACTGGTATATCTATGGAAGGGTGTGGGATCGGGTTCCTTGTATGCAGATGATCTATACCTGCTCAAGTATTAACCTGCATTTTTCATCACCAAGAGAGAAATGCATGTAATGCGTCAGTGGATATTGGTTTAGGCATTAAGTTGTAATACGGCCTGGCCTGGTTGAATTGAGCCAATAATAAAAATGGCAATACATTCACCATTGAGTAAATACTGGTACTATATCCGGTAGAAAGGAATATGTGGTGATTACGCGCTTGCCGCGTAATCACCCATAGGAAAGAATCTGTATAAATATGAGAGAGGATGGAATTAAGGGTATTTGCAAGGAAGTATTATTTCCTCCTTGCTACTGCCAAATGTTAATTATACTATGCAGGCGAGAACTTGTTGATTGTATAGAAGTTCAGCTTCATGCAAAGGAATTTTTGCAAAAAAGCTTTATTTTTTAATAATAAAGGGATTTGTGATGTCATTCAGAAATTTAAGTTTGCGGTAATATTTCAGTAAAACACAAACTTCATTCTTTTGAAATCATAGAATTCAGAAAACTAAAAGGAATCATATGAGCAGGTTTCCAGTTTTTGTAGATCAGGATAATGTCAGAGTGGAATTCGGCGCGGCGGGCGGCGGCTTCCCGACACTAGTTGTTTTGAAAGAAGGCAACGGTACCGAAACGGTGATTATCGACAACAACCATCCGCAATTGCTGATAACGCTGGGCGACGGGCGGCAAGTGAGACCGTTTATCCCGGATAATTGCGCAATCTCGCGTTATCTCATCGCTGGCGGCGCTGAACGTTTGGAATTCAGTAAACTGTTGTGGACTGATGCTTCCGGCTCCGTCATGGATAAATTCCAGATGTCGCTGCGGCATGAATTCTGGCCGGACGGCACTGCCTTCACCAGCGCGTTTTTCATGGTGGAAGACAACAACGGGCCGGATATCAAAGGTTTTGAACTGAGCATGCCGGTGAAAACCGCCGCGTTCGACGATGTCCGCTGGGGATTTTTCCCGCGCCCGACATCCGAGGTGGACAGCTCGTTTATCCAGACCATCGCCACCGCCCGGTTCATTGAATCCGGCACAAATCGCAGTTTTGACGGGCAGATCGTGCCGGATGTGAATTTCAATTGTTACCGGAAAAAAGCACCGGGCGTATATCTGGAATTTTTCATGGAAGGCCAGAATTCGCTGTCCGGCAAACCCAATGATAATTCCAGCAGCGTGGTCTGGAACGGGCAAGACTCAGTTAACCTTAACTGGAATTTCCAGAAAGACGTCTGCCACAGTAAACAGCGTCCGTGGCAATGGCAAAACCAGTGGGGCTGGATTATCACCAACGCGCCAACCGCAAGGCGTTTTCCGCCGCTGAAAATGTATCATTATCTTGACAACTATCAACGTTATCCGGACCAGCGGCAGATGGAAAAAATTGTCGCAGCGGATACCGATGTCCTGGTAACCCACGAAAACTGGCGGCTCGATCCGCAAAACGGCAGCGTTCCGTATGATGCCGATCAGTTTGCGCGGGTGGTAAAACAGGCGGATGAACACGATATCCGGGTTGCAGTCTATATCCGCGGCGATGAACTGTCCGCATCTGAGGAATCTTGCGACTGGTTCGACTCACTGCTGAAAAAAGGCAAAGACGGTCTCTACATGGATTTCGGCGGCCCGATTCATGAAGCGCTGCCGCCGAATGAGCGCTTTCAGGGCGGACGCATCGCTTTCCGTAAACACTTTTTGAAAATCCGGCGATATCGGGAGCGGGTCGGCGAAGACGGGATATTCATGTCGCATACCGGGCCGTTCTTCTCTGCATTGGGCATGACCAGCGGCAATATTGACGGCTATGTTTCCGGCGAAGGCGAACGGGGGATGTTGATCAAAGGCCGAATGGAACATGAATATTTCAGCGAAGCGTTTGTCTGCTGCGGTTCGATGTGGACTGCGGCGTTCCCGGAATACGGCACGGCAAAAATGGCGCCGTTTATGGCGGCAACCGGGCAATTTCCTCACAATCCATTAGGCAGCCAGTTTAAATCCTCGTCGCTTTCCCACCACGGGGAACCCGGCATCAACGATACTTACTTGCGCCCGTTATGGAAGTTGTGGGGACTGTTCCGGCACGAACGCGACTTGACTATTTTCAACGATTACAATTGTTATGGTGTGTTGTCCCATACCGATAACCAGACCGGCGGGTATCTGATGATTACGCGGAGCAAGAAATCGGCATTGCTGATACTTACCAACTTCAGCGAGCAACCATGTATAGTACGAACCGCAGTTGACTGGGGCCAGACTGGGTTTGATATCGCGAACGCCCAAACGTGGCTGTGTCGCCCCGTACAGGCAACTCCCGGAACGCCGACTGTTTATCATTACAAAACCGCATTCTCTACTGAAATAGAAGGTTTGGGCGTAGTTGGATGGCTTCTCACGCTGGAGCCGGAACAGGTAAAAGAATCGCTGGCGACTTATGCAAAACCTTATCCTAAACTTGATACGGCTGACCTTGAACATTTGCGGGTGGTTGACCGCCAGAAACATCTGCGGAACGAACCGCAGCCTGCCGGAAAACAGTATCTTCAAGTACAGGTTCCCGCATTGAGTATTCCTTATGAAGATTCGATGTATTGGGATCTATATGAAAACAGCCTGGAACTGGGAACGTTTGATGCTGCCGGCAATTTCAACCGCATCGGCTGGATATGCAAAGGAGGCTTTGTCCAAACCGAACCGTCAAAGGAACAGTTTGTCTGGCCGAATCAAGTCTCAGCCTGGATGCCGTTGCATGAACTTCTGCCTGACGGCACACATAATGTGGGGATACGAAGCATGCATCAGGGAACTCCGTTTTACTCGTTCATCACCGCAACTCTGTCGCCGGAGGCAAATGCTGAAAATCCAGGCGCATATACGCTTGAATTCATGAACGAGATTGAATCAGACCGGGCATTCATCAAATGGAAAATTTATCTTAAACACTAATTTAAGGGGAAGGAAATAATGATGAAACAAAAATCACTGTTTAAGACTTTTGCCATCGCGTGTACTTCCATGTTGACATTCGCTGCTGCCGCCGGGGATTCCGGTCAAAATGCTGCATCCCAGGAAGTGATCGCAAAATATACCGCAGACCCAATCAAGCTTGATGGCAAATTAGATGAAAAGGCTTGGGCTGCGGCTCCGGCATATTCTCTCGTGCTACCGTTAAAGTCATCCTCTAGTTTGCCGGAAAGCATGCAGAAAAACATCGGCGATAATATCCGCGAAAAAGGCACTGTAAAACTGCTATGGGATGATAATTATCTCTATGTCGGCGCGGAATTGGAAGATTCTGACGTCATGAACGAAGGCAAGGATGATCAGACCCATCTGTATACGACCGGCGACCTGATTGAAGTTTTTCTTAAGCCGGCAGACGAAAACTACTACTGGGAAATCTACGGAGCTCCGAATAATAAAAAAACTTGGTTTTTCTATCCCAGCCGCGGTCGAGCACTACCTGGCTGTTTAAGCTACTTGCCCAAAGATTTGAAAGTCGCCGCGACAGTAGACGGTACGCTGAACAACTGGCGCGACCGGGACAAGGGCTGGACAATTGAAATTGCTATTCCAATTAAGGAACTGACCGCTTACGGCGCAAAGTTTGATAATTCGGCCAACTGGACAGTACTGTTTGGACGTTATAACTATTCCGCATACCTCCAGAAACTGGAATATAGCGCCTATCCGCTATTGTCCCAGATTAGTTTTCACCTCTACGAAGAATACGCTAAGTTGCGTCTGGAAAAATAGTTTATTTCCACTACAATCGCGAAAACTATGAAAACAAAGCAGTATGTACGCAAGGTAAAGCTGATCCCATCCCACTCAAGTTCAGAGATATCCTTATCTATTATCTGCGTCATGACGATTTTCACCAAGCGCTTTGCGCTTCGCTGCAAATTGAGTAGCCATTAAGCAAATTATCGGAATTCAGGAATGCCTGGTATTTCGGCGAACATTCCGGTACCGCGGTTTACCTGACATACCGCACTGCTCCGGTGATATTGACTGAATCCAAAGCGGCGCAGGGTCGCCGCACTCCAAAGTCAGGCCTTCGCCTGACAAAAGACAAAACAGCCGAAAGCCGACGAGCCGTCGGCGCTCCCAGGCTATGTTCTTGACGCAGTAAAACATTTGAACTTAAAATTTCCTTGATGATTGTAAAATCCGGGTATATCATTATATTCTCAACTGTAAAATTATAAAAATGGAGAAGAGATGAACCGTGCTTTAACAATCGTTGTGTTGCTGACAACGGCCTTAATGGTCAGCGGATGCGCCATGTTTAATTCGTCCGAATCTGAGGAACAGGTGAAACTCCGCGAACTGTCCGCCAGTTCCAATGACAACGCCCGCTCGAACAAACAGCTTACCCAGAAAGTGAAGGATAGCGCCACCCGCGTTGACGGGATTCAGAATCAGGTTTCCGCGATTGATTCGCGCACTCAGGATTTGACCAATCGCATTCAGGCGCTGGAGCAGAATAATCAGGAGCTGACCAAGCAAATTGCCGAATTGAATAAGAAAATCGAAGAGGACAAAGCCGCCCGGCAGGAAGAAATGAATAAGCTGGTCAGCGTCATTGCCGAACAGACGACAAAAGTTATCAACGATACCGTCGCCGCCAACATCGCCGTTCCGGCCGGCGCCGGCCCGTTCGTGAAATATACCGTGGAACCGGGGGATTCTTTGAATACCATCGCCAAAGCGCATAAAGTCAAAGCTGACGAGATCAGGAAAGCCAACCGGATGAAAAATGACAGCATCCGCACCGGACAGGTACTGTATATTCCGAAAAAGGATTGAAATACATTAACCACAGAGGCACAGAGACACAGAGGGAAATCCTTTTTATTAAGTTCATAATATAGGAATTTGTATTTTTATCCTAGTTTTATGATTGCGCAGCAATCTCTTGTCCTCCGTAGGATGACTTGTCAGCCGAAGGAGGATTGGACTGCGGCGATCCTGCGCCGCTTTGAATCTGGTATGACGCCAGAAATATGTTGCCGATGCTGATATACGGAAGTTCTACAGCAAAACCAAAGCGGCGCAGGGGGGCCGCAGTCCAAAGTCAGGCCGGAGCGCCTGACAGGGAAAGCCCCGGCGCAGCCGGTTATGTTCATCGTATAAGAAATTGTATTTTAACAGGGCTTGCCAGCCGTAGGCGTGGATATACAGGATTTTTATGTAATGGCTCAGCGGTGATTATGTTTAGATGATGCCGACGGCATCAAACGTTTATAGCACAAAAGGCCGCGGATTGTTCGACCCTGACAGGGGCGCAGGTATGTTTTGATTGATTTTGCTATAAACGTGTTATCCCTCCGGGATAATAAAAAACGAACTATATACCCGGATGCAAAAGTCCTTGAAACGCCCTCCGGGAACGCCGATCTCCTGATCGGCTCGGGAAAATAAGCCAATCAGGAGATTGGCGTTCCCAGGAAAACGTTCCGCGCGATACTTTTGCAATTGGCTCTATAATGAGATAAAGGCAGTATAAAAAACATAAGCTGAAAAGAAAGGATTGCCGGCAGTATGGCAGATAACGAACATCGTCCAGCTAGCATCTATCCATTCGCCGGAATGGCTTTCTGCAGTACGTTTAATATCTTCGTATTTATGGTTTTTATTTCAGCCTTTAATTCTGCTTTCTTTGTACTAACTCTGTTGGGGTGTTATTTGGGACCATTCTTAATATTTCCCGTATTTATTCGCTTTCTAAATATTTGGATTGTCCGCAAAAATTTCATTGTTAAAGCCAAACTATGCGAAGTAATAATTTGTATTTTTATATTCAGCCACTTTCTGGGTATTTTTAACGCAGGAATATTTCCAATATTGTTTGCGGTATTTCTGCTGGGGATGGAAAACGCACTTTGTTCTGTGGCAGTTAAGAGATTAATTCCAGATATTTTTCCACGATTGAAATATTCAAAGATTGCCGGATTGCTGCTTGGCATAACTTTTACCGCTGCAATTATTGGTTTAATTGCAGGAATTTATTTCAATCTCGAAAAATCTGAATATCTTGGACTATGTGTATTGACCTCGGTCGCGATAGTCGGCGTTCTTTGCGCAAGCGCAATACCAAGTGAAAAACATACTAACAACAACCCAATTTCTGGGGGAAATTCCGGAACCCGCATGATTCCGATAATTATTCTTACGGAAGCATATATTATCGGAATATTGTTATTCTTTCAGGGATTTGCTTTGACAGGAGTTGACACCCCGACAGACGCATCTTTTCAGCTAATCGCTTTAGTATTTGGAATGATGGCGGGGTGTTTAGCGGCAATCATCCTTTCGCGCGGTCATGTTGAGTTAGGATTAGTTCCATTGGGTTTTGCAGGTATGATTATTTGCCCCATATTTATATTCTGCCTATGGTCGTTCTATGCAACTTTGTTGTTTGCGGCATTATTCTGTACATTCGCCGGATTGGCGTGGACTCCCGTTAGAGCATATCAGATGCGGTTTATAAAAACCGCCGGGCAATGTCGTTTTTTTGCAGTTCAGAATATGGTGACAGTAATGACAATTATTTTAGTTATTGCCGGGTTATTTCCATTTGGAGAAAACGACGTAAAGTTGAGAGAATTCTGTTTTGGGGGTGTTCTGGCTGTTACCGTTTTATTTGCGCTTACCGTCTTCTGGCGGGAGCCGCGGTTTTTGTGGCGGTTTGCGGGGGTGGCGCTGTCGCATACGCTGCTGCGGGTGCGGACTTCGGGGGAGGAGAATATTCCGGAGGAGGGGCCGGCGCTGCTGGTGGCCAACCATGTTTCATTTGTGGACGCGCTGCTGATTTCGCTCTGCGCGTCGAGGCCGGTGCATTTTATGATGCATGAAACCTTTTACCGCTACCCGTTGCTGTATCCGTTTGTCAAATGGGCGGGGTTCATTGAAGTTCCGGCAGCAAAGCCGAAAAAGTTGCATCAGCTTTTCCTGATGACGCAGGAATTGCTGCGGCAAGGCGAAATCGTCTGCGTGTTCCCGGAAGGCGGGATCACGCGGAACGGGATCATGATGAACTTCCGGAAAGGCATTGCTTCAATCCTTCCGCCCGACGTGGAAGTGCCGGTAATCCCGGTGCGGCTGGGGATGCTCTGGGGCAGTATTTTCACCTATTATTATGGTAAAATAAAGTTGCGGATGCCGCTTAAACTGCGGCATCCCGCCTCGATAACAATCGGCAAGCCGATGAGCAAAGATCTTACCGGCTACGAGATTCGTCTCGTGCTTTCGGAACTGGCCGCCGACGCGGAGCGCATCCCTGACGGCGAGGAGCGTCCGCTGCACAGCCAGTTTGCCTGGCAGGCGAAGCGGCATCCGTTCCGCAAACTGATCAAGGAATTCAACGGCGCTGAACAAAAGGAATTCAGCAATTTCCCGCTGTTTGTGAAAGCCGTGTTGCTGAGCCGCGAAATCCGCAGGCTTACTCCGGCGGAAGATAAATATGTCGGGGTGATGATGCCCAACTGCGCGGCGGCGGCGGTTTCCATTCTGGCGATAATGATGGCCGACAAAGTTCCGGCTCTGCTCAATTTTACCGTCTCCCGCGAATCCAACCGCCTTGCCGTCGAACAGGCCGGGATGCATTGCGTGCTGACCAGTAAAATATTTTTAGGCAAGCTGAAAATGGAACCGTTCCCGCAGATGGTTTGCCTGGAGGAGCTTGCCCCGAAGATCACGAGGTTTAAAAAGATTCAGGCATTGCTGGCGGCGCTGCTGATCCCGCGCGCAATATTGATGAAGTTCATTTCGCCGGTCAGTTATCGCGACGTTTACCGCACCGGCGTGGTGATTTTCTCCAGCGGTTCGACCGGGATTCCGAAAGGGATCATGCTGTCGCATCACAATATCAACAGCGATTTATTTTCATGCATCCGCATTTTGAACTGGCGAAGCTCGGACAAGATTATCGGCAACCTGCCGATATTTCATTCCTTCGGTCTGATTGCCTGTTTCTGGCTGCCGATCGTTTACGGGGCGGAAGTGGTTTACATTGCGAATCCGCTGGACGCGCAGGCCATCGGGCAGGCCGTCCGCAACAATAAACTGACGTTGATGCTGGCGACTCCCGGTTTTCTGCAAACCTACATGCGCCGTTGCGAGGCAACAGATTTTGCCTCTGTCCGGCTGGTAATCAGCGGCGCGGAAAAACTGCGCAACGACATTGCCGACAAGTTCCAGGCAATGACCGGGCTGGCCATTGCCGAAGGCTACGGCTGCTCCGAACTTTCGCCGGTGGTCTCCATCAATGTCGCCAGTTCGATTCTCGACCTGGGGACGAGCGCCGGCAAGCGGGGCAGCATCGGCGCGCCGATGCCCGGCGTCTGCGTCAAGATCGTCGATCCGGATACATTCGAGTTGAAGCCGCCGGACACGGACGGCTTGCTCATCGTCAAAGGGCCGACGGTGATGCAGGGGTATCTCAACGACCCGGTAAAAACCGCCGAGGTTATCCGGGACGGCTGGTATCTTACCGGGGACATTGCGCGGATGAGTGACCGGGGTTATATTACTGTTACCGGGCGGCTTTCCAGGTTCAGCAAAATTGCCGGGGAAATGGTGCCGCATGAACTGGTGGAAAAAGAGATTAATGAGATAATCCGCTCCGAAACGCGCTGCATTGCCGTATGCGGCGTTGAAGACAGTAAAAAAGGGGAAAAGCTGGTGGTGATTTATTCGGATCGAACTGTTGATCCGCAAGCTGTGGTCAAGGAGTTGAGAGCCCGCGATTTGCCGAATCTGTGGATTCCGCGTCCGGATAATTTCTATTTTATTCAAGAAATTCCGATGCTGGGCAGCGGCAAACTTGATTTTACCGAACTGAAAAAAGCGGCCGCAAAGCTGGCCGCGGAGAGCAATAATGCAGGGGCTTCGCTAGAAATTACAGGTTAAAAAAGACGAATATCCAATATTCCGTCCCGCAAGGCGGGATCCCGCGGATGCGGGAAATATCCAACAGATGAATGAAAGGCAGAATACAAAAGACAGAAGCGAATATCCAATATCCAACAAGGAATATCCAACAGATGAATGAAAGGCAGAATACAAACAGAAACAAGCAGGAGCGATAAGGCATGTTTCAAAAGGTAGTTGACACTTTTATGTCATAACGTTCTGATAAAATAAAGTAAAACATTCAAAATAAGCTCCGGCGAAGCGATACATATTGTAGCGCCGGACTTTAGTCCG
>CAIKZE010000214.1 GCA_903831825.1 uncultured Lentisphaeria bacterium
ATTGAGAAGTTTTGCGTTAAACATTATGAGACACAATAAGGTTGGCAATATAAAAGCAGAATTATACTCAAACGCTTTAGATTTTGGAAATCTGCTTAAATATGGAGGGCTGTAAAAATGCTAGAATTGAACAGCCCTGCTGGCTACTGACTTCCGGCTGTTCAGATTTTCGCAACGCATTTTCTTTAATATTAGAATGTTGTGAAAATTTTGAATACAGGTGATGTATAATTCAAAAAGAGTGCTATATTATCCGGTTTGTAGAATAAAAAAACAATTTTACGTGAGAGATTTGAAGGAAATTATGCAGGATATCAGAAACGTAGCAATCATCGCCCACGTCGACCATGGCAAGACAACGCTGGTAGATGAAATAATAAAGCAGTCCAAACTGTTCCGCGCGAACCAGGAGTTTCATGAATGTTTTCTCGACAGCAACGACCTGGAACGTGAACGCGGGATTACCATTCTCGCCAAAAATATCAGCGTTGTTTATAAGGATATCAAGATCAATATCATTGACACCCCCGGCCACAGCGATTTCGGCGGCCAGGTGGAACGCGTATTGAAACTGGCTGACGGCGTATTGCTGCTGGTTGACGCGGCGGAAGGCCCGATGCCGCAGACGCGCTTCGTGCTGGACAAAGCGCTGCAACTGAACCTGAAACCGATTGTCATCATCAACAAGATCGACAAACCGGACGCCCGCCCGAAAGAAGTCCATGACAAAGTTTTCGATCTTTTCTGCGAACTTGACGCTACTGAAGAGCAGCTCGACTTTCCGGTATTGTACGCCAGCGGCAGATCCGGCTGGGTAGCCTATTCCCTGAGCGATCCTCGCGATTCGATGGTTCCGCTGATGGACGCGATCGTTAAATACATTCCCGGCCCCAAGATGGTTGAAGGCCCGGTCCAGATGCAGGTGGCCACCCTCGATTACTCCGATTATGTCGGACGTATCGGCATCGGGCGCGTTTATCGCGGCACCCTGTCTTTAGGCAAACCGCTGACCATTATCAAACGTGACGGCTCCTCCAAGCCGGCGCTTATCAAGCAGATGTTCGTGTTCGACGGGCTCACCCGCCGCGACACCGATACCGTGACTTGCGGCGACCTCTGCGGTATTTCCGGCATTACGGACATTGACATCAGCGACACCATTGCCGATACCGAAAATCCGGAAGCATTGCCCAATATCAGCATTGACGAACCGACCGTATCCATGGTCTTCCGAGTAAACGATTCCCCGTTCTACGGCCGCGAAGGCAAATTTGTCAGCAGCCGCCATCTCCGTGACCGGCTGTTCAAAGAAACTGAGCGCGATGTGGCGTTGAGGGTGGAAACATTCGGCAACGACGCATTCAAGGTCAGCGGCCGCGGACTGCTCCATCTCTCCATTCTGGTTGAGACGATGCGCCGCGAAGGTTACGAAATGTCGGTGTCCCGTCCGCACGTGATCTTCAAGACGATTGACGAGGTAAAATGCGAACCGCTGGAAATATTGACGATTGACGTGCCGGACGAATCAGCCGGCAAGCTGATCGAACTGGCCGGCATCCGCAAAGGCGAAATGATCCACATGGAATCCCGCGGCAACCGCCAGTTGATCGAATTTCATATTCCGACCCGCGGCCTGATCGGGTTCCGCAGCCGCGCGCTCACCGCCAGCGCCGGCGAAGCCATCGTGTCCCACCGGTTCATCGAATACACTCCGTACAAAGGAGATATTCCGCGCCGCAATAACGGCACGCTGGTCAGTATGGCCCAGGGCAGAGCCGTGCCGTTCGCGATTGACGGACTCCAGCTTCGCGGCACGTTCTTTATTGAACCCGGCGAAGAGACTTATGAAGGCATGATTGTCGGCGAACACTGCAAGGAAGGCGACCTGGTCGTCAACGTTCAGAAAGCCAAGCAGCTTACCAATATGCGCGCCGCCGGTTCCGACCGCAATATGAAGATAGCGCCGGCTAAAATCCTCAGTCTGGAACAAGCCCTCGAATATATCGAAGAGGACGAACTGGTTGAGGTCACGCCGAAGAATATCCGTCTGCGCAAGACATTGTTGAGCGAGCTGGAACGCAAACGCAACAAAAGCAGCAAGTTCCAGGAAATGAACGATTAAGCATCCGTGATTTTTCAGGCCGGAGAAATCCGGCCTTTTTTGATTTAACGTGGATTGAATTTCTGTCTGTGCATTAAAAATTATTTAAACTTTAATCCGCAATGAGTTTGCCAAAGATATATTTTGAGGTAAATTGTAAATTAAAGATTTCTTTTGAGTATTTATGAAAATAGTCAAAGTTTCAACTTTTAATGCGGCTGCGGCCGCTTTGGGGTTTCTATGGCGGAAATATTGCAGGTTCAATGTTACAAATGTCAGACCGTGTATGAAGTGCCGGTTGAAATGTCCGGACAGCTTGTAGAGTGCGCAGTCTGCGCTTCTGTTTTCGCGGTGCCGGCCCCGATTCCGGGCAGAGAGTCTGAAGTTCACGCCACATACCCCTATGTTCAATTCGAAGATCCCGCGGCGGAAGAACAGCAGGCTGCCGAGCAGGCCCAGGAAGCTCCCGCGGAAGGATATGAAGAAGTTCCTGCGGCGGAAGTGCAGCCCGAATCCAAGCCGGAGTTGGAGACCGCCGATGAAGTAATGCAGGCGGCTCCGGCAGTGACCAATACGGTAAAGCTTTCCCGCTCCAATATCGGGATGATGCCTAAGATTGACGATGCCTTCGGGTTCGGCACGGTTGATAATATAGTTCCGAAGTACGCCAAAGAAAACCCGCTTGAAACCGCTACGGCGAAACCGGCGCGTTCCACCCAGACCAACAAGCCCAAACAAACTCCGGCCGCCCCGGCAGTTCCGGCGCGTAAATGGTGGCAGTTCTGGCGCTGGTTCAGCAAGAAGTAATTTTCTGATTTTCAATATTTTAGCGCTTCGCCGCCAGTTCAATATCGAGGGTATATATAATGTCAGAAAGCATATCGCTGGATAACATCCGTAATATCGGGATCATTGCCCACATTGACGCGGGCAAGACCACGCTTTCTGAGCGATTCCTTTACTACTCCGGCAAAACTTACCGCATCGGCGACATTGACAGCGGCACTACCGTGCTGGATTACCTCGAAGAAGAGCGCAACCGCGGGATTACGATTGTCGCCGCCGCCGCCTCGTTCGACTGGAAATCGCCCCATGCCGCCGGTTTGATTCATCTGATTGACACTCCCGGGCATATCGACTTCACCGCCGAGGTGGAACGTTCGGTCCGGGTCATTGACGGCGCGGTCGTAATTTTCAGCGGCGTGGAAGGGGTCGAGGCGCAGAGTGAAAAGGTCTGGCGGCAGTCCGAGCATTACCATGTTCCCAGGATCGCCTTTATCAATAAGCTTGACCGGCTCGGCGCGTCATTCAGCAGGACGTTCGATGAGATCACAACCAAATTTCCCTCGGTCAAGGCTGCCGCGTTTCAACTGCCGGTCGGCGATGAATCAACGTTTTCCGGCGTGATCGATTTGCTCCGCATGAAAATGCTGCGTTTCACCGGCGACGACGTAGCAGTAGTTCAGGAAGAAGAGATCCCCGGCGAAATGGTTGCTGAATGTGAGGCCGCCAGGGAAAAACTGATTGCAACGGTGGCCGATTTGTCCGATACGGTCGCCGAATATTATCTTGAAGAGAAAGCGATTCCGGATGACTTGCTTCGCCTCGAAATCCGCAAGCAGGTCATTGCCGGAAAACTGTGTCCGGTATTCGCCGGGTCGGCCAAGCGCAATATCGGCGTACAGCCGGTGCTGGACGCGATCATTGATTATCTGCCCAGCCCGGAAGACCGCCGTTTCTGCATGGCCAACTGTTTGAAAACAGGCCAGCCGGAAAAGGTTGATTTTCACGATCATAATTTCTGCGGGCTTGTATTCAAAGTCGTTGCCGGCGGCAGCGCCGACCTGCTGTATCTGAGAAGCTATGCGGGGCATCTGGCGGTTAATGATATGGTGCTGAACAGCCGCACCGGCGAAAGAGTCAGGATAAAAAGGATACTGCGTTTATATTCCAAAAACGTCGAGGCGGTGGAGAAGATCGGGCCGGGGGATATTGTCGGGATCATCGGCCCGCAGAACACGGGTACCGGCGACACTTTATGCAGCCCGGCCCGGCCGTTGACCCTGGAGAAGATTGATTTTCCGGAACCGGTAATTTCCATTGCGATTGAACCCAGGTCCAGCAAAGACAAAGACCGCCTGCATGACTGCCTTAAACTGCTTTGCCGCGAAGATCCGACGCTGGAGATGAAGCGGCATGAAAACACCGGTCAGCTTATTCTTTCCGGCATGGGCGAACTGCATCTGGAGATCAATACCAACCGCATCGCCAGGGAATTCCATATTGACGCGCGTTTCGGCAAGCCGCGCGTGGCTTTCCGTGAAACCTTGAAGCATGCCTGCACGGTTACCGGCATTTTTGACCGGACGCTGGGTGACACGCAATATTATACCGAAGTGGATATTCATCTGGAACCTGTACACTGCGAGCAGGGAATTATTGTGGATGCCGACATTCGCGGCAAAAACAATCTTCCTTCAAGCTGGATACATTCCGCTAAAGATACGCTGATGAACGGCTTGAAAACCGGCGGCAATCTGGGTTACTCGCTGATTTATATCAAGGCGACTGTCAAGGATATCCGCGGAGTTCCGGAAAATACTACCGACGGCTCCGTTGCCGGGGCCGTATTGGAAGCGCTGCAGCAGGCGATTGCCGGCGGCACCGCGTTGCTCGAACCGCTGATGAAACTGGATATTATCGCGCCGGAGGAAACCATTGGCGAAATCACCGGCTATCTGCAGCCGCGCCGCGCCATGATTCAGGGCATTGACAATATTGCCGGTGCCAGGCATTTGCGCTGTGAAGTGCCTCTGGCGGAGATGTTCGGCTTCAGCAGCGCGCTGCCGAAACTGTCCGGCGGCCGAGCTTCATTCAGCATGGAACCCCACGGTTATCAGGAACTCTCCCAAAGCGACCTTCAGCGTCTGGTCAACGACAACAAAGTATGTTTCTGAATCGTAACATTGATTTTTGATTGCATGCTTTTCATTTTCCTGTTAACTTTTTTTCTAACTCAAGTAAAACTTCCACCAGTTCCTCATGGATTTTCTTCAAAGGCAGCCGTGCCTGGATTAAGGGCACGGTTTGACCGGCATAACCGCCCCGGCTCTGCTTATCGGTGGCATAACCGAGATAATCATTGGTGAAAGACATTACCAGCGGGATCGGCGACTTGGCCGCCGTTTTGACATCATTTTTGATTGCCTGAAAGGTCTCAAAAGGTGAACCCAGCAAAGCAATCGGGCCAATCTGCAAACCCTGAATTTTTGTCATCGGATAAGTTGATTTGCCGTCTTTCAGCAAGGAAATTATTTTCCGGTAGGCGGTAATATAAACCATTTCCATTCTGACGGTGAAGTCTGCATCCGAAGCGTCCGCTTTCCGGACGGCACGTTCTTTATCGGCCAGAGTTTTTTCCAGCTCACTGATTTTAAATTTATCCTCGGTGAAATTTGTTGGAATAATGGCGGAATTGATTTGTCCGACTTTAAGCGGTTTGGCCTGAATCAGGCCGTTTCTCACGGCATTGGCGAATCTGGCGGCGATCACATCCAGCGCCAGCAGGGCTTCCTGTTCGGTTTTATGGGCGACGCAAGTATTTACATCGCCTTGAGCCCCCTGGAGAAAAAGCCCGACCGAGCCGGGAAATTCGCGTTCCAGATTGTTCAGCGCCACGCCCGGAAAGTCGCCGTGTATATAATGGCTATGCTCGCAGCAGACTACCGGATGGCAGCCGAAATAAGCCAGGAAGCCGATTGTTTTACCCCGGCTTTCAATCTTAATCACGTGACAGGCCGTATCAGTAAGTTCCGGTTTGGCCGGCCGCCAGTTGCCGGATAAATGATGTTCCAGCGTCGAGGGGTCTTTGTCATACACTTTGTCATACACCCGGTTCACGCCGATCCCTTCGCAGGGAACTTCGGCATGACTGAGTTTGGCTTCCTGAAGATTATTCACGGCATCAATACAGGCCTTCGCTATTTTATGGGGGAGTATTTCCAGATAAGGCGGGTCTATTTCTCCCCAGCCGTTCATTTCGGATGTCGCCGGCCCGCTATGGGTGTGGGTGCAATGCACCATTATGTCTTCCTCGGCAAGTCCGGTCTCTTTTTTTACCGCGGCTTTGATTCTATCTATCATCGGCGTTTGCAGACCAAGCAGATCGCAACTTACAATTACCACTCTTTTCCCGGCCTGTTCAACGGCAAAGGCTTTTGCCCACAGGTTATCCCGTACTGCAATGGGATAGCGGTGCAGATAGGGCCCGAAGCCGGTCAATTCGACCCCGATTCTGGGCGTGATATTAATTTTAGCCAACCCAGCCTTCATTACATTTTTCATTTTATTTATTGCTCCTTGTGTAATTGACGTCTGTCCATTTACCAGATTCCGCGGCTTTTTCCAAAGCCTTCCTGATTGATAGAACCAAAATAGAATCTTCGACGGCAGACAAATTTTTGCTTCCGGAACGGATACATGCGGCAAAATTTTCCAGTTCAGGAATATATCCCCGCATAAATAACTGGCGCATTCCGGCGTAAGGGAATGAAAAATTCGCCAGATTTCCCTCATAATGCGCATTGTCGAATCCGAACTCCGTATCCAGGGGGCTGAGTGGCCGGGATGTCCGATGGAAAATCAAATCATTTCCATTCACAGCCCTCAAAACTCCGCCCATTCCGCTGATTTCAACCATTTCATATTCCGGAGTGCAATTATTGAAAGCGCGCATAATAACCGAACCGATGTCACCATTCGTAAATTTCAATGAAGCTATCCGCTGATTACTGTCTCCGAAAACCGACAGTTGGCTGATACGGCCGTTAAGAAACAGCAACAAATCGTAAATATGATCGATTGCCGGATAATAACGGGTGATAACCATGCGCGGCGACGAATCTTCCCTGCGCCACTTTTCCAACTCTTGCTTCATTTGCCGGTAAATCGGCGCAAAGCGTAAACAACGTCCAATCATGACAACTTTATCTCTTTTATCACGAAGATTTATAATCTTTTCTGCTCCGTCAAGAGTTGTTATTCCCGGCGTTTCTGAAAAAACATGCTTTCCGGCTTCAAGACAGGCTAGAATTTCTTCCTCCTGTCGTCCGCCGACAACGATCACGCCTTCAATGTCTGCGTCTTGAAGCATTTTTTCATATCCGACATAACATTTTAACCGGTAAGTATCTTCAACTTCAGCCGCCGTTCCCGGGCGTGAAGTACAGGCACAGACAAGCTTAAGTTCCGTTGTTCCCAGTAATGCCGGAAGCAGAACACTCCGGGCATGGCGTCCGACGCCGATCATTCCAACTTTAACGGGATGATGAACATTATACATGATTTTACCTGTATTTATTCCTGATGACATCAACTTTCATATTAGACTATACTTCCGAAAAGTTGATTATCAATATTACTTGCAGTAAGCGTTCATGACTTTTTCGACCGCCGCCGCCGTGGCTTTCATCAGAAGCTTATTGGTCAGTATCCACGTATGCGACACCCCTAACTGGCGATTCGCGCAGACATCTTCAGAGACGTTTTTGCTGTGAATCCTGAATTGCGATTTCGGCACGCTCCACAGCATATGCTTATAAACCGGGCCATAGCCGCCGATAAAGCAGTCTACGCCTTCCGCGAACAGCGCAGCACTTACTTCTTTAATCGTTATTCCCGGCTTTAATTTTGACGGCTGAAGCAGCATGACAAAGTTGTAGTATGATTGCCGGTCCGCTTTGCGCCCTCTGGCCTGAACGGTTATGCCGGGAACATCTTTGATCAATTCCGTTAAATACATCGCGTTTTTGTCGCGTAAAGTCGCCTGCGCGCTTAAATGCTTCATGGCGTCAACCAAAATCGCCGCATTAAACTCAAGTCCGCGGTAATTGTGGCAGATTAAGCCCTCTTCCGGACTGCTGGCGGCCTTCCCCTGCTTCTGGCCGGGGGCATAACCGATATGATTTATTCTGAACAATTTATCCGCCAGTTCATCGTCGTTTGTCAGGCACATTCCGCTTTCTCCGGCGGAAAGCGTTTTAGACTGCTGAAAACTGAAAGAGCCGACATGCCCGATGCTGCCGAGTCCTTTGCCGTCCCGGATGCCGCCGTGGGCATGGGCGCAATCCTCAATCACCGGGATATTATACTCTTTGGAAATCTCCATGAATTTGTCCATGTCCGCCATTGAGCCGAAGAGATGAACCGGAATGATAGCCTTAGTTTTTGAGGTAATCGCTTTTCGTACTTTTTCCGGGTCAAGACATAATGTGTCAGGTTCAACGTCGACAAATACCGGAATTGCGCCGAGATATACCGCCGCCATCGCGGTTGCCAGCCAGGTATTGCCGGGAACGATTACTTCGTCTCCCGCTTTTACGCCCAACGCATGCAGCGCGCTTTCGAGCGTAACCGTGCCGTTTATCATGAACACGCCGTGTTTGGCTCCGCAGTATTTAGCAAATTTCAGACAGAACTCCTGTTCATACTGGCCGTTGAATGACCATTTGCGGCTCATATAAATGGCTTTCAGTTTTTCGGCGGTTGCCTCATATACCGGAGGCCAGGGGGGTAACACCTTTTTTACTTCATCGGATACTGCTTTTTTGCCGCCGTTAATTGCCAGTTGGTTTTTCATGATTTCATTATTCCTTTTTTATTTAATTGCATATAATTGCAATTATGATTTATGCTGATATGATAAGTATAACGGTTTTTGTGCATGAAGTCAATATATCACTGTTGCCAAAAGTTAATCACTATTGCGAAAATTTAAAAATGAATGATGAACTGTTCAATGTTAATATGGCGAAAATGCTGCTGTCGCCGGAAAAATGGAAACTGCTGTCCGGTTTTTTGCCGGAAGAAGCGTCGCCGGTCGCTAAAATAGCCTCGAAAGAAGTGGAAGCGAAGACGCTTGACCGGCATTTATCCCGTGAAATCCTGGTGCCGCTGTCCGGAAAATACTATTACGGCTTTAATGGAAAATGTTATGACTGTGTACCCGGCACGATGTTTCTGATCGATTCCAATATTGAACATGAATTAGGCTATACCAGATACTCGGACAACGCGATTCATTTGTGGTTGTTTATCGAGCGCAAACAAGTACTGGTGCAATATCTGAAAGTTCATGACGGGAAGGTGGAAAAAAAACGCAAAATCGCAATAACTGATTTTTCCGCTGATATGAATCTTTACGATTTATGGGAAGGGCTCCAACATGGAAGCGGGGAGTTCGAAATCTTTTTAGCCCGCCGCAAATTTATGCTGGCATTGTCCTTGATTTTTGTTAAAGTTCTTGAAATCGAGAAAACCGAAACCGATTCGGATACATATCAGAAAATGATGGTGGAAATGGTCAAAACCCGTATTCAGAAAAACTTCCGACAGGGCATCGACCTTGCGCAGTTGGCCCGGGTCGGCGGCTACAGCAAATTCTACTTTCTCCGGCTGTTCAAGCAATATTCCGGCTATACGGTTTACGAATATTTCAACCAGTGCCGGGTTAATGAAATGAAGCGACTGCTTCAGGAAAAGCGTTCACAGAAAGAAATTGCCGGTGAATTGGGCTTTTCCTGTGCCGCGGCCTTTTCCAACTGGCGTAAAAAAATGAACCGTTCCAAAGACTCTTAGGAACTGGAACAAAATAAACTATTGAATTTTCACTGAATATCTTGATTTGATTTTCGAGTTGCTTGTGAGGCGCATACCGGCGGGTATGTAACGAACAAGCGGCGCGAAAAGCATTCAAGAGAGCGGTGTAAAAACATAGGTTATTTTGAGACGGTTCCTCAATGCTTAATTGACTGAGCCGCAGTCTAAATTGATGCCTTCCATCATGGCAGCGTTGTCTTCCGGCGATTTGTTCTGCCGGAAAAGCATCTCGTATTTTTTGGATTCAACATGACCGTCCATATAGCATAGATTGGTTTTGCCCGGGGACGGAGAAGGCGGCGGGTAGATGCCGCTGCCGCTGAGCGCCGCCCGCGGATCTTCCCCGCCGTGACGGAATGCAAAGTAATAGACAGTAGATGCGGACCAGTTATCGATCACTTTGTTATCGCCGCAGAGCAACGCCCGCGAGGCCTGGGTGAGGGCGGAGGTTTTGCGGTACATATATTTATGGACAACCGGCGTGCCGGTTCGCGAATCGTTGAAAGTTCCATGATTGGGTTGATCGGCGGTTAGAAAAATATTGACCGCCACATGCAGATAGCCGTATTGCTTGTCGCTGACAAGGCCAAACGACACCGGTTCGCCCGGACAGGCGAACGTGCCTTTGGTAAGTTTCGGCGCCGCCCAGCCATAATAGGAGACGCCGCAATTTGCTCCCAGGTGAGTCCCGTCATTTTTTACTCCGGAAAGAAAATTCCAGAACATGTCGTTACTCCATCTGTTGGTAAATGACGGCACAATCCAGTCACCGTTGTCCTGTGAATAAATCACTTGGGCGGTACCAATGGTTTTAAAGTTATTGGCGCAGCTCGACGAGCGGGCCCAATCGCGGGCTTTGTTCAGCGCCGGCAGCAGCATCGCGGCCAAAATTGCGATGATCGCTATCACAACCAGCAATTCAATGAGTGTGAAAAAACTTCTTGTTTGTTTCATTATTCCGACCGCCCTTTTCTTAATGTTTTCTTACGAATGATTCCGGCCTTTATTGACTGACTTAAGGTGCAGTATTCGCGGCACATAAACGGTTATAATATTCAGGAAACACGCCCGCACTTCGTATCTTGACTCCTCTAACCTTGCTGATTTTGTATTGCTTGTGTAGAGAATTGACTTTAATTTGCCCAAAAAGCAATCCCTGATTTGCAATAAAATTAAAAAAAGTCAAAAATTCGATTATAAACGAGAGCGTGAAAGTTTTTTATTTTGCCTGTCAATTTTTTCCGCCGGTTTGCCGCGGCATCTGAATTTGCAGATGCGCGCTATGTTAGGATATTGTTGGTAAAGCTTTTGTTTGCAAAGATTTAGTTTGGAATCAGTTTGAAAATAATTATGCCTCTTGCTAGTCCGTTCGCCGGGAGTTATTATCAATGCCATAACCTGAAAATATAGGAGGTTTGCAAAATGAGTAAAAAGATCAAGTTCACGGTTTTTGAGCTGCTGCTGTTGGGCGGCGTCGCGTTGTTTATGGTGGTTATGTTGTTTTTCTATCACCGTCCGGAAATGCTCAGTTCGTCACTTTACGGCTGTTATGATGTTGCAAGCGCTCCGGCGAACGCCGGCATGAGCGATATATATCAGCGGCAGTTTAATACGCTGCTGGCTATTTTCGGTGTGCTGTTCATGCTTTTCTGGGTATTTTTTGCAGTATCGTTTTATCTGCTGCAACGCCGGAATTTCCGGCAGGAGCGGAAGAAATACCTGAAGAAAATGAGCGAATGCGAAACTCGGGTGGAAAAAGTGTTCATGAAATTCAACAACGAAATCGAGTCGCTGGCTAAGTATCTGGATGAAAAAATCGAAAAAGGCGAGATAAAAAAGTAAAATACTCGTTTTTAAATGCCAGTCTTTTTCCCGCTTTCTTGGGAGCCGTCAAAAAATAACCTTGACATCTTCGCGATTCTCCCGAATGCCTTTGTGCTTGCCGGTTCGTTACATACCTTCAGGTATGCTCCTCTCCGGCAATTCCCAAAATCACCTCGGGATATTTCGCGAAACTCGTCAAGGTTATTTATTTACAGCTCCTTAGGCTTGTATTTAATAGATAGACGTTTATTAATATAACAAAGCATTTATGAAACTAAGGCGGGCTTTGCCCGCAACCCGAAAGAAGGAATTCAGAATTCAGGAGTCAGAATGGAAACCGGAAATCCCCAAAAAACAGGGGAACAGTTGCTGTGGCGGATAACCCAATGGAGGGTTGTGCTCCGTCACAACCTTCTTTCGATCCCGGTCACGACAGAGCGTGACCCTCCATTAACGCAAATACGTGATAAACAGGTCGTTTAATATGACAATTTTATAAACGTTTAAAGCATGGAAGTCTAAAACAAAGATACTAAGGACAGGCAAATGAAAAGAACCAGAATTATAGCGACGGTCGGGCCGACTTGCGCCGATTATAAGATATTGAAATCACTGATTGGCGCCGGAGTCAATGTGTGCCGGTTGAATTTTTCTTTCGGCGATCACGAATATCACCGCAAGAACATCGAGCAAATCCGCCGGATCAGCCGCGAACTCCGGAAAAGCGTGGCGATCATGCTGGACCTTCAGGGGCCGAAAATCCGGCTCGGCAAGTTGAACGCGCCGGTGACGCTGCACAAGGGCGGCAAGGTGATACTGTCCGGGAATTCCGTTCATAAAGAAGAGCTGTACCTGCCCACCACCTACCGCAATATCGCCGCTGACACTCAAACCGGCAAGACAATTCTGCTGGCGGACGGGCGGATTATTCTGACTGTGGAGGCCGTGAACCAGGCCCGCCGCGAAGTGCATTGCCGGGTTGTTGCCGGCGGAATCGTGCTTACCGGAAAAGGCATCAATTTGCCTTATACCAGAATATCCATGCCCGCGCTGACGCCGAAGGACATTCAGGATGCGCTGTTCGGGATTGAGCAGGAAGTGGACTTCATGGCGCTCTCTTTCGTCCGTTCCGCAAAAGATGTCACTAAGTTGAGGAATCTGATAAAAAGCAATGGGGCCGACATTCCGGTCATTGCCAAGCTGGAAAAACCGGAGGCGCTGGATAATCTGGAAGAAATCCTGGATGTCGTTGACGGCGTCATGGTGGCGCGCGGCGACCTGGCCGATGAAATTTCTTTTGAGCATGTGCCGACTGCGCAGAAACATATTATCAACCGGGCCAATGAACGCGGCAGACTGTCCATCGTGGCCACGGAAATGCTCAGTTCAATGACGGAAAACCCGCTGCCGAGCCGGGCGGAGGTCAGCGATGTGGCCAACGCCGTGCTGGACGGCTCCGATATGATTATGCTGTCGAATGAAACCGCTTCCGGCAAATACCCGCTGAAAGCCGTTCAAGCAATGAGCAAGATCGCGCTTGAAGCTGAAAAAATGATTAGCGGCAATAATTATCGCGGCAACTGGAGCCAGTCCGACCAGCAACTTGAAGTGCCGCAGGCGTTATGCCTGGCCGCCTCTTTTCTTTCCCATGAATTGAACGAACACGCGATGGTCGTGCTGACCTCCAGCGGCGAAACCGCCAGAATTCTGGCTAAATGCCGTCCCGACAGCGTAATTTACGCCGCCACCTGCTGCGAAAAAATTTACCGTCGGATGGCCGCTTATCACAACGTCCATCCGCTGCTGTTGAGCAACAGCGAATCCGCCGTAGAGAAGAAAGCCGCAATTTCGCTTGATTTGTTGAAACAGAAATTGCTGGAAGAAAAGCTGGCCCGGCCCGGCGACCGTCTGATCCTGCTGGCGGGAGCTACCGGCACCAACAATAAATGGAGTCTGAACGGCATCCAGACCATTACGGTGTGAACAGTTTGAACTCGCGATATTTGCCTTCGGCGGCGGGTATCTGGCCCGACGCCAGGTACAATTTGTTATTTTTGTAGTCAAAAATCACACTGTAGATATTGCAACTCAACATGACGCTTCTATTCCGCAGAATGGTCTTTAAATCCTCGACTTTGTCCGGATCGACTTTCCTTGCGGTATCATCCAGTATGCATCTTGACTGCATTTTGACGCCGTACCATAAACTGTTATCCGCGGTCAGAATCCCGTCATTCGCATTCCGGCGCTTAATGTCGGTTTTGCCGTCTCTTTCAAAAATAGCTGCCTGTCCGGTTTTTGCGTCGCTCAGTCCGATGCAGAACGGCATTCCCTGCGGCATGGTCATGATTTCTTTTCTCGCTTCTTCAAAGGTGGCGCACTTTTCAGCGATTTCCCGCATTTTTATGAAAACCGGCATTTCGCATTTGTCGCGGGCAAATCCCACCTGATTAAAACTCAAGGCAATGCCTTTTTCATTGATTATGTCCAGCGCACCGATCATGCCGGGGAAGCCGATATGGACTGTTGAGAAGCGGTCTTTGCCGCCTGCTGTCCGGAAAATTGTAATCAGGTAATTGCCGATTCCGCCCAGATTGTCCCAATCGAGATTGTGGGCATGGAGCAGCATGGTTTCATCAAAAACGATCAGCATCCGGCAACCGGCGCTGCTGATTCCGATATCCAGAAAAGTATTACCCAGCATGAGCGCTTCCGGATCAGTGCCGGAAGCTTCCGCCACGGCCTTGATTTCCTGCGTCCAGCGCGGATTGATTTTGGCGAAAATCTGCTTGGCTTTAGCGCAATAATCATTCAGCCGGTCTTTGTTATTGCCGCAGATGATGAGCTTGATGTATATTTTTTCCAACAGTTTAAGCGAATATTTGAACGCGTTTCCATGAATTTTTCCCATTTCCTCCGGAGTTCCGGGAAGCGCGAGGACCGTCGGGGAAGGCGTGGGCAGCAGTGACGTCACGCCGCGCTGGAAAGTCTCGCGTCCATGTGGAATGACGCAGATTATTGCCAGCACCAGAATTATCGTCAGATAGATAATCATGCGGCGCTTGCTGCCGAACGTTTTATTGAACCATGTTTTTTTGTGATCCGCCGGGTCTGTCATTAATAACTTCTCCTATGCTGTTTTCATATCTGAAATATGCCTCGGATAAACGAAAATACAAATCCCCTGGGACTGCCGGTCGCCTGACCGGCATTGCTATATTCAACGTTTCCGCATATTGATTCGAATGCTTTTGTCAAAAATAAAAAATTTGGAGATTTAAAAGACAGCGTTTTTATTTTATAGTATAACATGAACAATTTGTACATTCATACTTTTATGAATTGTTCCAATATAAATTTGGCATGTTTCAAAAAGTGTTATAGATAGTTGACACTTTTTTAGACGTAGCCGCCCTGGAGTTTTCAAGCCCCAGTTCAACTTGCCTCCGTATAGGGCGTTCTGTTTCTCAGGACGCTTTGAGCAATACTAATTCAGTAG
>CAIKZE010000215.1 GCA_903831825.1 uncultured Lentisphaeria bacterium
TCACCCAACCTGCACAAGCCGAAGGCGCGGAAGGTTGGGGACACCCCCCAATCGGGCGAAGCCTTTACCCTTGCGTGCGCGAGGGGTGAAACCCCTTAGGCTTGCGAAAGGGGGCGTTACCGGAAGGCCGAGACTCCTTCAGGCTCGGTGAGCGAAGCGAATAGCACCCGCTCTGCCGCCTTCGGCGGATTCGTCTATGCTAACATTGTGTCAACTAATGAAACGATAGCGAGAAAAGAAGAAAGGAAACGTGGTGTTTCAAGAAAGGCTTTCAATTTCTTAGGCTAGGTCAAACTGAACGCAAAGCATGAATCTGACTGTTGATGGTCTGTGCTATCTGTTGTTTCCATGCTGGCGCTTCATAAGTTGGGCGCAAAACACTGCATTGGTCGAGCAACTCACGAATTATGCGAACTTCTACACGACCAAACTGAAACAGAGCTTCAAAGAAGGCTTTGAACTGTTCGAGTGTCACGGGAATAATATCTAACCGCATTTTTTCATCCGTCCGATTATACCAACATCCTATGCGGAAGGTTTCGGCAGTATTGGAGTCGATGCGGTTTGCAATAAATAAACCATAAACAGGCTTTCCAGACTGCTCATTATGAGACTCAACAAGATCCGCTACATGACGACGTACTGGTTCACCTTCGGCAGCTTCCTGCCGTGAATAATCAGTTAAGGTCACCTCAACTACGAGCACAAAGTTATCGAATTCAAAAATTAAATCAGGGCCATTGCCCGGCGCAGTTCCAACAGGCAAAAAGTCTTGGTCAATCTTAAATCGCCTTGCCTCATATGGTTTGTTTACCAAGCTATTGATAGCAAGAAAGGCACGCCATAAAACCCATTCAAAATATGCGGGAGCCTCACCCCTTGGCACTTCTATTTCCTCATCATTAGTGAGAGTTGTTCTAACTCGACGAGTATTTATAAGCTCCATGTAAGCGACGATTTCTTCCCATTCTACGGCTTGTCGAGTTGCATATTCTTCTTCGTTCCGTTCTGATAAAAGATTTTCAATTTCGTGGCGAATGATCGCTATATCAGCCGGATTGCCCGTCGGCTTGTTGGTCATGTCAAACGAAATACCACGTCTTTGAAGCTGCTGTAACAGATCATTGAGAACGACAAGCGCAGAATCTTGATGGTCAGTAGGTAACGTCGCCCCTTCACATAAGGTGATAACGTACGCACGATCAGAATCAGGAATTGCAGTATCCCTAATCAACGCTTCAACGAAAACGTGTTTTTCTGGTACCAAAGAAATACCTCGCCCGTGACTTTGCACAAGCCCTGTCGCTTTAAGATAACGTAAATTGAGGTCGGCGTAATCGTTGAATGTTCCTGCCTTATAATCATGTAATGCGGCTGCGGCGTCTCGTGCCTGTTTGTCAAACCGGCGCTTCGTAGTTGATGCAAGCCGTTGAGCCCGTAACTCTAAAACTTGAGCAACAATACTCTCAACGGAATCTTCGCTGCTGGTGAGTTGTACGACGAGCGCCATTTCAATAAAGTTTAGTCGGCTTTCCCTCGTCTGATTTTCAAGTTTGAGCATTACTGACAGCGTATGCCGTAATGGCGAAAATCTCAAAAAACTGTATCCCGTCTCAAATGCAGACGGGATATAATACGCCGCCAGCGCACGCAAAAAACACTCCTGCATTGCGGGGACGGTTTCGGCACGAATGAGCCGCCAACCATTGGGCGTTATCGTATCGACAAGGCCAAGATCACTTTGTGAAAAATCAGCAGTGGATGGGACTTCTGGATAAAGAAAACCAAGCTTATTCAGGGCAGATCGCCATTTGCGCCCTACACTGTAGGTCGTATCGTCACCAAGTTCAACAATACCATGCTCCCCAAGCAATCGACGGAAAGCAATTTCTTGCGTTTCTCCACGCAAGTTGCCTTGCAGTGATGACGTAGACAACGCAACCAGACCATCACGCAAACGAAAAGGGCTGCGGACGGTTGTATTTCCTAACTGCCACGGCCTACTCATGCGATATGCGCGCCGTGTTGCGCTCTATGAAGGCTACCTTCTTCAGGACGCGTAATCACTTCGATACGGTTCAGTCGTTGCTCAATGTGAGTGGCCTGCTGCAACAGTTCAAGAGCAATATCGCCTAATAAAGGATTCGGCGATTTAATCAGTGACTGCAAATCTTGCACTAAAAGATTTGCAGTCTGGATTGACTTGACCACATTTTCTTGATCGACAGAATTAAGCATGGGTATCCTCCGTTTAATAGCCGACAAAAAGATATTCTTGCACAGCGTTATTGTTATCACCCACTTTGTTCCCTTGATTGCCAAAGGAATATTTATAATCAACGGGGACAACTTCAACATGTCGCTTGTGCTTCGCCATAATGGTAATCATTTCGTCTAACGTCGGGAGACTATTAGATGAGTACGAAACCAAAAGCACGCTGTCACGAAAACGCTTAAATAATAGATCGAACGCTTCAGCCGCTCCTTTGCGAGAAGTAAAGGGAGTGGGATAAGATTTGAATTTCTTGGTAATCGTGTGTTCCTGAATCTCTACTCCTTCCCAGTATCGAGCCAAGCCCTCAACAAAATGATAGCGGCGAACATACTCGTTGTCAGACAAGGGCGAATAATAGGGCGGGTCAATATAAACCAAACCAGATGTTCTGTTCTGCAAGGTCATGGCATCGCCATTTCGTGCCTTGTTTTGCTTGCCGTTATTAAACACTGCTGCGTTCACCATATCAACGGCTTCAAGGAATTGAGCTTGGAACGACATTAATAGGTCTTTGCGCCCGTCGTCATAACGATGACCTACATAAGTAAAAATTCCGCGTGGTCGTTTTTTTAGACAAGCCCGAATCAATGCAGACATGGCGATAGCCCGCTTGTATGGATTTTTTATCGTTTTGATGTTGGCTCGTACTATGTCGATTAAACGATTATCCTCATCGCTAAAATACAGCCCTTGGAATTTGGTTTCGACAAAATGATCTATCGGCTTTTTCAGTTCAAGCAATGCGACAGCCTCAGCATGTGATAAGATAATATCATTGTTCTCAATCATCGCTTTCGAGAACATGGACGACATCGCCATATAGTCGTTACTCACCACAGCCTTCCCGTGAGCTTTCAACATATAACCAACTACACCGGAACCAGAAAACAGGTCTATGGCAGTATCAAATTCAAATTGTGAAGCAACCGACCAAATTGCAGTTAACAGCTTATTCTTTGACCCCATGTAACGGGTAGATGGATATTGCAAAGCCTGAAGAGGCAATGGCGGCGGAAGCAAATATAGATTAAAAATTGGCTTAGGTGGTATGGTAACAATAATATCTTCGCTCGTTCTTCCTTTGCCATTGCATGAGATATAACGCTTGGTTTGCACCACCTTGACAACAAACTTTCGGTACTGTTCATGCACCAAAGGATGATTAGAGCTCGTCAAAATGACATGGCAGCCCAACTCATACAGACGATGTACTTCGGCAGCCAGTTCAACATGATCCTCTTCATAAAACTGCTCTTTGGTATAACGCTTGAAATCGGAATACTCCGAAACTGGCAAATAAGGAGGATCAAGGAAAATGAAGTCTCCTCGCTGGGCGTTTTTTTGTAAAACGGTCTTGTAGTCACCGCAAATAATTGTGGTGCTGCTAAGTAATTCAGAAGCGGCTTTTAGAGCGCTTTCATCTATAATTTTGGGATTTTTGTACCGCCCAAACGGCACATTGAATTGAGCGGACTTATTAACCCGATATAGACCATTAAAACACGTTCTATTTAAGAAAATTGTCCTTGCTGCGGCTTCTATGGGGGGCAACTTAGTCCAGTCCAAAGCACGAACCGCATAAAAAATTTCTTCGGTATTTTCATAACAACGAAGCTGTGCGATCACACCCTCAACATGAGACGCAACCGAACGATAAAGATTAACCAGCTCTGGGTTACTATCTGCAATAATTCCGCCCTCTGGGCGAACCGCAAAGAAAATAGCGCCGCCACCAAAAAAAGGCTCAATATAACGCCCGTATTTCTGGGGGATTTTTGGGAGAATCTCACTTAAAAGCTGCGTTTTTCCACCAGCCCACTTCAGCAAGGGTTTACACTCTGGCTGATTATTAATGGAGAGTAACGCGGCTGATTTCATCAATAAATCTCAGATAATGTTAAGCGGACAAAGAAGTTTACAACCTATAACAATTCTTCCATAACAAAATTTACTTCCCCCCCTTCTACCGTCTTTTCAGGCTATTTTTTTCAGATATAAAGGCTTCTGCTGCTCCATTCTTTGCTATCGCCATAACTTTTCAAACCTTGCCGGATTTGCTGCCGTGTAAATCACGGTGTGCTGTATGTTCCGGTGTCCAAGATAGTCCTGAATAAGCCTTGTGTCTGCCCCTTGATCTGCCAAAGCGAAACCGCAAGCATGACGGAGCATGTGCGGATGGGCCGGCAGGGAAAGCCCTGCCTGTTCGCCATAATTGCGGATCGCAAGCCAAGCCGTTTTCCGGCTTAATGCTCCCCGTCGATTGCTAAGAAAAAAATCGTCAGTGTCCGCCTTCATCTTTTTGCGGATTGTGACCCATGCTTTGATTGCTTTGATTTCATCAGACCGTAGCGGGTGGGTGGTGGAGAGTCCTTTTTTAAGGCGGGACACGTGCATGACACGGCTTTCAATATCGACTTGGGACAATTGAAGGGCGCAAGCCTCTGTCACACGCAAGCCGTGACGAAACATCAGCAACAAAAAGCAGCGGTCA
>CAIKZE010000216.1 GCA_903831825.1 uncultured Lentisphaeria bacterium
AATTGATATGATTCGAGCCTACGGCTCTCGAATTGTGCGGGGGATGGCGGACGGATTAAAATCCGTCCCTACAACATGATTCGAGCCTACGGCTCTCAATGGCGGCATCTAAAAAGTGTCAACTACTTTTTGAAACATGCCTATTTTCTTGTATTGTCCGGCGATCATGGAAGTCGGGTTGCAGAGTTAATGGGAATGATGAAAAAATGGATTGTTGAAAACATCGACTATTCCGCTTATGGATTTATTGCAGACCGTTCATGGGGGAGCGGAATACCTCTCGCAGAGCGAGAGCACCACACAGACAAACCCAATCCTTTTACGACTTGCGCGGCGGATGTGATGACAGGGGCATAATCATCGTGTTAAGCTGTTTCAGCAATTCTTGTTTCTCTTCAGGGGTGGTGGCATTGCGGAGCCGGTTCATAAGTTCAGATCTCCGCTTCTCGTAGAAATATTTCTTTATCGTGATGATGTTGTCGGACACGGCCTTATTTTTATTGGCATCCTGTCTGGAAGGGTCTTTGGTCAAAGCCATGCTTTGTTTGGAGCCGATCAAATCCATGCTGAACTCCGGAGCCGCGAGAAACATGCTTAGTCTGGAGTCTGAACATTCACTGTTTATTTTAGCCAGACTGGCATTGGCGTTTTTCCACTCGCCGTTGATCGTCAAATTTATAAGTTCGTTCAGCGCTTTACCGATAGGTGTACAGCTAATCATCTCATTCGATAATTCTTCAGAAAGGCGCAAACAGACATCTTCGAAATTCAGCGCCAACGCCAGCAGCGTTTCTTCGGCATGGATAATATTCGCCGGCAGGTCAATGATTGGTTCCTGTGACGGAGCGCCGGCGGGTTGTTCATTGTCCGCGGCGGGTTTTACAATGCTTCTGAACGCGGAAGATTCGTTCTGGCGGATTTTATTGAGTTCCTGATAGATCGAATCCGGCTTGATGTTGAGCATTGCCGCGAGTTTCTGGATATAAAGGTCGCGGGCGACCGGCTTGGATATCTTCCGGATAAACGGAATCACTTCGGCGACTGAACGGCTTTTGCCGAAGGGAGTTGTCTGGTCGAACTGGCCGAGAATCTGGCGACAGAGAAATTCAAAAAAGTCAACGGCGCCATCCACCATCAGTTTCAGACCTTCGCTGCCGGAATCACGGAAAATCTCGTCGGGATCGCGTCCGGCGGGGAACTGGATAATCTTTACTTCGAAATCCAGCGGCAGAACAATTTCCAGCGCCCTGACGGCGGCCTTAATGCCGGCGGAGTCGGAGTCGAAGGAAATATAAAGTCTATCGGTGTAACGTTTAAGAATTCTGGCTTGTTCGTCGGTAAAAGCGGTTCCCTGCGGCGCGACGGCATTGCAGAACCCGGCACGGTGCATGGCAATGACGTCAAGCTGCCCTTCGCAGAGAATGGCAAAGCCGAGCTTCTGAATTTCCTGCCTGGCCAGGCACAACGCATAAAGGATGTTGCCTTTCTTAAACACCGGGGTTTCCGGGCTGTTGACGTATTTGGCGCCTTCCGTATTTTTTTCGATGGTCCTGGCGCTGAACGCGACAACTTTCCCCTGCTCGTTCCAGATCGGGAAAATCAGGCGGTTGCGGAAACGGTCATAGAACTTGCCGCTGCTTTCATTTGAAGTTAAAATGCCGGATTCAAACAGCTCGCGGTCGGAAAAGCCAAGCGTGGCGCCGTGCTTGAAAGAGGCATCCCAACTGTCGGGGGCGGCGCCGATGCGGAATCTGGCGGCGATGTCGTCGGGAATACCGCGGGTCAGCAGATACTGCGCAACCGGAGATTCCGGATGCTCATGCAGTTGCGCGGCATACCATGCGGCAAATTCCTCATTGATGGCGTAAATCCGTTCACGCTGATTGGTGCGCTCCTGCGCCTGGCGGCGTTCCTCCGGATTGGTGTAAGTCTTTTCCGGGATGACGATGGAACATTTTGAGGCCAGCAGGTGAACGGCGTTAGGAAAGTCAACGCCTTCGCGTTCCATGACAAAGTTGAATACGTCGCCGCCCTTGCCGCAGCCGAAACAGTGATAATGCTGGCGCTGTTCATTGATGTTGAATGAAGGGGTCTTTTCCTGGTGGAACGGACACAGAGCCTTCCAGGTGCCATGACCGGCCTTTTTGACCGGAATATAGCTTCCGATAAGATCGACGATATTGCACCGGGTGCGGATTTCGTCAACTATTTCATCAGAAATTGCTCTATTCATAATCAAACGTACCGCAAAATTTAATTGTAACTTAAGCAGACAACCAGATTTATGACGGGAAACACGCAGGCCTATTTGCCGGTCAAATCCTTGATCCGCGCTTTGATTTCCTGCTTTTTCTGTTCCGTTTCCGGATTGCGAGCCGTAACTTCCATATATTTCTGATAATACTTCAATGCGCGATCCGGCTTTCTGATGTATTTATCAAAGAAAATACCGAAGTTCAACAGCACCATGTGATTTTCCGGAGCAAGGGTGTAAGCCTGGGAAAAACAGGCGGCGGCATTGCGCAGATTGCCCTTTTCGGCATAATAAACGCCAAGCTGGTTCCACGGTTCATAACGGTTTTTAAAGGCGGGCAGCGCAACTATCTGATTGTAGTAATCGGGAGTTTTAGGCAGATTCAACTTCTGGGAACAATCCGCCAGCAGCACCAGCGTATCCGGATCTCCCGGACGGAGTTTCAGCGCCCTGAGCAACGGCTCCACCGCGTCCTGAAGTTTATTCTGGTCAATTGCATACAGCCGTCCCAGAGTATATTGCGCCATGAAATTATCCGGTTCCAGCTTGACGGCTTTCCGGGCGGCTTCTATGGCCTGCTCGTTTTTGCCGGTATTTTCATAAGCCATAGCCAGCAGGATGAACGCCGGGGTATTGACCGGCTCGCGTTCGACTGCCACCTTGGCGAAGGTAAGGGTTTTCTTCCAATTGCCGGTCTGGGCCGCCGCCGTCGCCTGATCCAGCAACTCGGCAGTGGTCATTGATGATGTTCTGCTGCAAGCGGAAAGGGAAACCAGCATTGCCGCAATCGAGATAATTGAAAACGTTATTACTGTATATTTAAAAGTTTTACGCATAATCAGCTACTGCCATATATTCATTAAAAATTATAAAACCGAATTAAAGGGTAACGGTAAAACTTAACTGAAAACTCATATTTTTCAACCCTTTGAAACCGGTTTATATTAAAAACCTTTTCTGTTTGAGGCAAGCACAAGCGTTCAGCAGGCCGGTTATTTTTTGAAGATACGCTTTGCCGCCAGCCGGTAAAGAACCGTCAGAACATAACAACCGCCAGCAATGACCACGATAATCGGGCCTGACGGCAGATCGCACTTGTAGCTGACAATCAGCCCGCTGGAGGTGAACACCAGGCTTAACAGGATAGCCAGCGACATCATGGACCACATCCGCCGGGTGAAATATCCGGCGACGGCGGCCGGCAGCGTCAGCAGCGCAATTACCATAATAATACCGACGATGGTTACCATCAGGACGATGGTCATGGCGGTCATGCACAGCAGCAGCAGATAGGTCAGTTTGATGCGCAGCCCCCGGAGTTCGGCAAAACGGCTGTCAAAACAGACCGCCAGAAAATTATTAAACAAAAGTATTGCCGGAACCAGCACCACCACATCCAGAATCAGCGTCACCTTGAAGTCATCGGCGTTGACCAGCAGGATATTCCCGAAAAGATAACTGTGCAAGTCAATGTAGCCCGGGGTTTTAGCAAGAAACAGCAGCCCGATGGCCATTCCGATGGCCCAGATCGCTCCGATCACGGTGTCTTCCCGCTCCTTGGCGTACATGCTGACCAGCCCGATGACAATCGCGGAAAGCAGCGCCGATACAATCGCGCCCAACATGGGGGTACACCAGGCAAGCTGATAATTCAATTTAAGGTATAACGCAATCCCGATGCCGCCCAGGACGCAATGCGCGATCGCTCCGGCAATGGCGGTAATCCGCCTGGTTACCACATAAGTTCCGATAATCCCGAATGCCACGCTGGCCACCGCGCCGGTAAGAAAGGCGTAAAGCAGGAATGACATGCTGGGATTGGCAAGCTGTTGCATAAACTCAAGCATGGCGGTGACCCTCCCCTGAACAACGGTGATCGTGGCGGATCATGCTCACATCATAACCGTATATATCACGGATCATACTGCCGGAAAGATCATTGGTGGGGTGCACCTGCACTTTGCGGTTTACGCAGATTACGCTGTCAATCCGCTGGGAAACGAAACCCAGGTCATGCGAAACCATTAAAATCGACATCCGCTTATTCAGCGCTTTCATCGTCTCATAAAACTGTTCCTGAATACACGGATCCACATTCGCGGTCGGTTCGTCCAGCAGCAGGAGCTGCGGATCGCAAGCCAGCGCACGGGCAATCAGCACCCGCTGCCGCTGTCCTCCGGAAAGTTCGGAGAAGGGTCTTTGGGCCAGATCCGCGACAGACATTTCATCCATTGCCTCCATTGCGATTTTACGGTCTCCGGCAGAGAAACGTCCGAAGAAATTTCTTGAAAGTCTGCCCATCAGGACGACATCCATGACGTTTACCGGAAAATCGCTGTCCAGATTAGCGAACTGCGGCATGTAGCCGATCTTCATCCTGGCTTTCTCCGGCTCAGTGCCGAAAACCTTGATTTGTCCGCCGGTCGGCCGGATTAACCCGAGAATCAGATACAACAGAGTGCTTTTGCCGCCGCCGTTAGGCCCGACGATGCAGGCCGTTTCCAATTCCCGGAAGTTGAGGCTGACGTTTTCCAGAACCGGATTGCCTGACTCATAGGCAAAACTCAAGTTATTAATGACAATAATATCAGAGCCTTTTTCTTTCACCGGTTAATTTCCTTTCTGCCCCTCATTTTCCATCGAGCGGGCCAGTTCGGTAGCTATATAATTGTAGTTTTCCAGCACATTCGGGAGTTGTGGATCGATTCTTACGATTTTCGCGCCGACCGCTTTGGCAATCACATCCGCATATTTCTCATTGAATTGGGGCTGAACAAAAATTATTTTTATATTGTCTTTTTGAGCTTCGTTAATTAACGTTTCCAGATGCTTGGGCGACGGGCTTTTGCCGCCGGTTTCCACGGATTCCTGAATCAATCCGTAATGATTGCCAAAATATCCGAAGGCCGGATGGTAAACCAGGAACTTTTTGCCTTTATACGGGGCAAGCATTTTTTTCAACCGATCATCCAGCGCCTGTAATTTTTCAGTGAATTTCTGGAGATTGGCCGCGTAATAAGCGGAATTCGCCGGATCGGCGGCTTGCAGCGCTTTGCAGATGTTCACGGCAATTATCAGATTATTCGCCGGGGACATCCAGACATGAACATCCAGATACTGGTCTTCGTCAGCGGAATGATGGTGCTCTTCACCGTCTTCGCCTTCATGGCCGTGACCTTCATGACTGTGTTTCTCAAATTCCTTGCTGTCTTCCGACAGCGCCATCCGTTTAATGCCTTCCGCAACATCGATTAATGGTATTTTGCTGCCCTGCAAAATATGTTTAAGCACCTGTTCCTCCAGCGGAATTCCAATCGCAAAAAATAATTTTGCCTGTTGCATGCCATTAACGTCTTTGGGAGTCGGAAGATACGAATGTACTCCTTTATCCTGCGGGATAAGAGAATTGGACGTGATTTTATCGCCGCCTATTTCGCCGGCGATAAACGCTACCGGCCCGATAGTGGAACAGGTAACCAGCGTTTTACTGTTCTGCGCCCTGCCTGGAGGCGGAGTGTTGTCGGAACAACCTGCAATCAGCAGTGTCAAAGTCAAAGATGCCATAATCAATCCGGCAATATTTTTCATAGATATTACTCCTCCTGGTGTTGTTCCTGATGATTGAATTCGCATGAGAAATGTCCGGCCTTGCACTTGTCGCAATCTATAATCGGATGATGTTTGGTAAATTCTTCCCAGTGTTTATGCTGATGCGGGGTCAGGATGCCGCTCCCATGACAAAGCGGACAAGTATTATTGAGCGCGGTGAGGATTGCCGACCGGATGAAGTCTGAACGGTTGGCGATACCCTTCATGGCATTTTTAATCGTCTCATCCACTTTAAAAGTAATGGTCTCATTTTGATTACTTCCGGCCATAATGTTCTGAACTGCTCCATAATAATATTGACGGTTAATATCACTCTTCACTAAAGTAATACAAAGTAATATCCATTTCAAATAATATATCTATTATTTCCAGTATAATTTGTATAATATTCATAAATAATTCACTCTCCGGATTGAATTATTCCCGAAAAGTCTTACAGTATACAGAATTGCTGGTATCTCACCCTCAAGAACAAGAGTTCCTGTGAGATTGCCGTAACGATTGTAAGCTAAAAATATTGTATTGAATAAATTTATTGTATTGGGGATATCAATGATAAAGATCTTTTTGACAGGCATTACCGGTTTGGTCGGAAGCGCATTTACAGTCGCCTTGCTGCAAAAACGAAAAGATATCAAAATAGTTACGCTGGTAAGAAAAGGAGCGGTAAGAAGCGCGCAAAAAAGAGTTGAAGACATTATCACCGACCAGTGCAAATTTGACGGGTGCCCGGAAATGGCTCAAGACATTCTGAAATCAATTGAAGTAATTGAAGGCGATGTTGTAAATCTCAATCCGCAGGAGATGGCTGCCAGTGAAATGCTTCAGGGCGTAAATGTTATTTTCCACTGTGCCGCTGACGTCAATCTGAGTAAAGACCTTGATGGCAAAACATACCGCATTAATTACAATGGCACCGAAAGAATGGTCTTGCTTGCCAAATTATTGAATGTCAAAGAGTTTCATTATGTCAGCACAGCCTATGTCGCCGGTCAGCTTAAAGGACGCGCAATGGAGAGTGAAGCGATTAATTCCGGGTTCAATAATCCATATGAGAGAAGTAAGTTTGAAGCAGAGTCGCTGGTAAGAAAATCAGGGATTCCATTTACGATTTACCGGCCTTCGATCATCACCGGTCGTCTCTCTGACGGCAGGATCAGAAAGCCGCTGGCTTTCTACAGAATTCTGGAGTTCATGGCTAAACTAAAAAAACATCGTTGCGCCAAACTCAAACTTAACCCGCTGGAATGGGTGGATCTGCATGTCAGATTTAAAGCGATCCCGTCTGAACATGTTTATTTTGTGCCTATTAATTATGTGCAGAAAGCGATTACCGCGCTTTTCCAAAAGCCGGTTTGCAATAGGACTTTCCATATTACCGGCAACAGTCCGGTAAGTACATTGCAAATTGACCAGATGATATGCAAAGTGCTCAAGATCGGCGGTGTTTTAATTGCTCCGCTCAGACCGGATGAGAGTATGGATGAAAAACTTCTCTCCAGGTTTCTCGGCGACCTCCTGCCCTATTTCTCCTCTGATATTATTTTTGACCAGTCCAATATCAAAGAGGTGCTCGGCGACGAAGCCTTGAACTGGGAAATCGGCGAGCGCGGTCTTGAGATTATGATGACCTCTTTCTTTAAAGACTATTTCCCGAATGTGGAATGGCTGCAGAAAGTAATACAGCCTTAAAATCAGACATGATTGTTGATTTTCATACTCATTTCTATCCGGAAAAAATAGCGGAGAAAGCCTTGTCCGCAGTCGCCGGAATTCCCGGCATGGTCCCCTGCACCGATGGCACATTAAACGGCCTGATTGTTTCCATGCGCAATGCAAAGATTGATATTTCAGTCGGATTGCCGCTGGCGAATACCGCGGAAAATGTTCATGGCGTCAATCGCTGGGCCGCGCTGCACAATAAACTTCCGGTAATATTGACCGGTTCAATTCATCCGGACACTCCAGAGCCGGAAAAGGTAATCCGCTGGATAGCCGGGCTGGGGCTTAAAGGAATTAAAGTACATCCGGAATATCAGAATTTCCGTTTCTCCGAACGCAGACTCGACCCCATCTGGCAGGCTTGCATTGATTGCGGACTTTTTGTCATTACTCATGCAGGGGCGGATATCAACTTTCAGCCGCCGTTTCGCAGCAATCCCGCGGAACTGGCGGATTTTCACCGCCGCTTTCCTGAACTGAAACTGATTCTGGCGCATCTGGGATCATGGGGAATGTGGGATGAGGTGGATAAACATCTTACCGGACTGCCGGTTTATTTTGACACTGCATTTATTCCCGGATATCTGACTCCGGGAAAAACTGCTGATATCATCCGGCGGCATGGGCCGGATAAAATACTTTTCGGATCCGACAGCCCCTGGCGGGATCAGGCGGAAGCCGTACAATTTATCAAAAAGCTACCGCTTTCGCAGGAAGAGCAGGAGAAGATTTTTTACAAAAACGCCGCCGGACTGCTTGGGCTGGAAAAATACTGAACCTTAAATCATACCGCTTTTCTGCAAGAACTCCGACAAACGCGTGGCCTGAATCAGCAAATCGCAGTTCCCTTCAATAAAGAGCCTGGCTTTGACAATTATCAATTGCCTGTTTTCCATATCTTTGAGCAGGGCTTGACAGGCATCGGCCAGTTGCTCCGGCTCCGCGGGCGGTATCAATATGCCGGTTTCCCCGTCTTCAATGACTTCCGGTATGCCGGCAGTCCCGGTTGCAATTACCGGCACTCCCAGCGCCATGCTTTCCAGAATTGCCATGGGAATTGAATCCTGATCTCCATCGGAAGTAATTTCCGAGGCAATAACAAAGAGATCTGAAACTCTTAATTCGTTAATGGTTTTCTGCCTGGAAAGATTACCGCGGAAAGTCACCGCCTCATCCAGTCCGAGGCTCTTTGCGAGTGCGTTCAGATTGTCTTTCTCTTCGCCTTCACCAATTATTCTGTAGGTGAACCTCATTCCGCGCTCTTTTAAAAGCTTCAAGGCCTGAAGTACCGTATGGATCAGGGCTGTTCAATTCTAGCATTTTTACAGCCCTCCATATTTAAGCAGATTTCCAAAATCTAAAGCGTTTGAGTATAATTCTGCTTTTATATTGCCAACCTTATTGTGTCTCATAATGTTTAACGCAAAACTTCTCAATC
>CAIKZE010000217.1 GCA_903831825.1 uncultured Lentisphaeria bacterium
TGGTGGAAACATCATCGGCGTGTCCCGGTCCACATTCACAAACTTCGCTCCCATCGTAAATCCTTTTTGATCGTAATATATCACTACACAATTTTCATGCTATATGGCCTTTGAAAAAAAAGTCCGACAGGCTGCTAGAGAGCTAAGTAGTTTAACGATTAAGAGGATAACCCTTGACGAATCTTTAAGTGTGCCTATTTCCGATAATGACAAAGATGAATTTTATAAAAAAACAATTTTGGAGGCAAGTGGCTTATCATCTTTTTCTCATTTTGTGTTTGTTCAAAGCTTTATTTTAACGTTTGATGAGCGGAGGTGCTTATTATTCTGGAATCCAGGAATAATGCAGACATGCTTGGATATTATATTTGGAGGAACCGCAACTCATGTAGCAGAAGCAGATAAGCTTAGGAAAGAAATAAGTCGCTTGGATTCCATCGCGAGGAACGAGGTATGGCAAGCTCGTGGTGAAAGAAAACAAGCAGAGACATTAAGTAATGTAATTGGAGAACATAAAAATGATGAACTGGACGAAGAAAAATTACATGAATACGAACGTCTGAATACAACAAAGTGCGAACTCCAAGAAGAAATTGATTCCAAATTAAAAGTATTAAATGATGTTAATTTGAAATATGAGGCATCTTTTTCTAAATATGATAGCTTACGGTCCCAATATGAGGATTTGTTTAATCAGAGCTTCTCTAATAAGCAGATTGCCATAGAACAACATCCTTTGATAAAAGAAGTTTTGAAGAATCATTCTTGTTACATTTGCGGATGTAATGATAAAAGCGTTATTGCTAGGATATCGTCCGCAATATCTGAAAATTCATGTCCTGCTTGCGGAAATAAAATTGTTTCAAATCCTGTAAATGATGACATTCTGGTACAACTAAAAGAAATTGATAAAGAAATCAATGATTTAAAAAAAGAGCAGGTTGAATATCGGCAACAGAGAGGACGACTTACAACTGAACTAGAAACATCTAAGCAGACTCTACAGGAATGTGATAATCAAATTAAAGCATTGCTTGACCAATATGATTTTACAGGTTTTAAGACAGATGGACCAAGTGCTAAAATATCCGAAGAAATCAAGAATCATCAGAAACGCGCAACCGAACTAGAAGATTTTGCTAAGGAAAGGCGTAAAGAAAGAGATAAAAAACAGAAACAAGTCAAAGAGCTTAATCTAAAAATTGAAAAGCAATATAGAATTGTTGAGGCAAAATTTGTTCCAAGTTTTAGAAGTTTGGCCGAAAATTTTCTTGGTATAGATTTAGATATTGCACTCGAAACGAATGGGGCAAAGAATATTAGTTTTTATATTACTGTCGACAATGCAGCAAGGAGAGAAGATTTTCAGCTTTCGGAGAGTCAACGTTTTTTTGTGGATATTGCACTAAGAATGGCAATTATAAAGTTTCTTTCTCCTAATAAAAGTGTTTCTCTTTTGATAGATACTCCAGAAGGGGCATTGGATATTGCATACGAAGCAAAAGCAGGAGAAATGTTTGCAAAGTTTACAAATGAAGGCAAATCCATAATCATGACAGTAAATATAAATTCATCTCAATTACTGTTAAGTTTGGCATCTCTTACTACTGCACAAAATATGAATTTATACCAAATGACTGATTGGGCTACCCTTTCCGATGTTCAAGATCATGAAAATAAAAGATTTGCAGATGCCATAGAAAAAATAAAACAATGCTTGAAGCCGTAGGTGTCTCATGTCTAATGAAGCTATTTTTGATACGCTATATATAACTAATTCTTTTAAAAATCAACAATTTTTGTTATATGCTCATTATATTCATATCATGGCGTATTTAGCCTGTATCCTTTCTCTATATGATGGGGATAACTCTAGTGATTGGCAGTATTCTTTTCTTGCTACAGTTGATGATGTTCCATTTTCGGCAGACATCGCGAATGCGATCAACTTTTTAGATGAGAAAGGCTATATTGTGCGGCAAAAGGATAAAGATTATAAAATTTCTCAGATAGGAGAGAATACGATAAGTGAATTTGTCTCTTACCATAGTTATGAGAGTAGAAAACATTATTTAGAAGCGGCATGTACATGTTTAACGACATTACCATTATCAATATTCAAGCGAGCAATAAAACAAGAGCCAGGACTTAGTAGAATTTACAATTATTCTCAAGATAGATATTTGATTCAAGAAGCAGAAAGCGCTGAACTTTATACACAATTTGGAATATTGCTAAAACATATTGGCAAGGTAAACAACCTTTTTTTGCCTGCCTCAGTGTGGCTAATGAGTTTGGCTAATTCAGAGTACTCTTCAAATGTTGTTAATGGTGATATATGAGTTTCGAAGAAAAATTACTAAGAACAATCGAAAGTTCATTTATATGTTGTGCTCATAAACATTTTGATAATACCGGGATTATTAAGATTAATGATTTATTATTTTTTATTCGAAATCGGTTTTATACCTGTATTGAACCATCAACAATATCCAATGTTAATATTTTTATAAATGTGAAAGCCCCATTCGAAAATATTATTACTACTCCGCATTTTTCTGACCCCAGTACCCATCTATCAGAATTATCTCGTTCATCGTTGGTTCAAATTTTCCCTGACGGGACTTTTAACTATGTAATTGATTCTAACTTTACCGAATTAGATGTTAATGCTTTTTCAGAAAGAGGTATAATATATTCAAGAAAGATAGATACTTATAGCAGTAAAGAAAGTTTTTTCATAAATAAAGAAATCTGCAATTTAGAGCCGTTAGATGTTGACTCTAGTTATTTCGCTCCCCCATGCTTTACCGATTTGACTGATGCGCTAAATCATTATAAACAAAATGTGGCACGAGTGTCGAGATGTCCTTTTTTAATGGCGTTATGGATAGATGGAAATCACCGAACAATATTGAAAGCAAAACCAGAAGCAGATATGAGACGTTCTCTTGAGAATTATCTCAATAATAAGCTTGAAGGTACCGATGTTAAGCCAGAACAAAATACGAGTGAAACAAATCCTGTTGACATAAAAGTGACATGGTTGAATTCTAATAGAGAAGCGTTAATCGAAATTAAATGGTTAGGAAAGTCAGAAACAACAGATTATTATTACGAATGTAGGGCTCGTGACGGAGCACTACAATTGGCGGAGTATTTAGAGAATAACAGGCAAAGATCACCGAACAAGCAATCCAAAGGATACCTTGTTGTCTTTGATGCAAGGCGCAAAGATGTCATTCCGCCGTCAAGAGATAGCCTTTTTCACTATAAAGAGAAGGAAATTACATACAGTCAGGAATCATCCAGGAATGACTTTTATGCTTTCAGATTCTTTATGGAGCCTATCTGTGTCTGAATTTTAATAAATTTGGGAAGTTAAATGTTTACTATAAATAATAGCTTTGAACTTAGAGACAAAGGAAGATCTGATAGTAAGGATACTGCTTTATTGCCACGACATCGTTGGTATGTGCTTAAAGAAGCTTTCTCGCCGGAGCTGGTTATGTCGGCTATCAATAAAGCGGAAGTTAAGGAAGGAGAATTAATAATAGATCCATTTAGTGGAAGTGGAACTACTGCTCTCACTTCTTCATTAAACGGATTTAAGGGTATCGGCATAGAAGTCAATCCATTTTTGGCTTTTGTTGCCGAAACAAAGTTAATTTCTCGAGAACCTAATACTATAAATAAATATCTTCCTTTAATTAAGAATAGTTTTAATAAGCAAGTCAAAAGTCACTTAGAGGGGATTTCAACATTTTCAGAAACCAATAATGACGAAAAATGGTTATTTAATACTTCTGTTTTAAGAACATTTGAAAGTGGTTGGCAAGCCGTGCAGACCATTCCTTCGACGACAAAAAAAATATTCCAACTATGTCTTATTGGGGCTGCGATGGACGTATGCAATGCTAAGCCTGACGGTAAATGTCTGCGGTATAAAAAGAAATGGATGGACTTAGATTATAATGAGAAAGATTTCAAAGATGCTTTCGAAAAAAGGATTTGTAATGTTATTGAAGATATCAATCAGACAACATTAAATAAATCCTCCAATATTGTCCATGCCGATTGCAGGAAATATTTAGAAACGCTAGTAGATGAAAAATTCAAACTGTGCGTAACATCTCCCCCATATTTAAATTCTTTTGATTATTCAGACGTATATCGTCCAGAAATGTTCTTGGGAAGATTTATAAAAGATAATAATGATTTAATGGCTGTACGCATGCAGACGATGCGTTCTCATATCCAAGCATCTTGGAAAGCTCCTGAAAGAATTATTTCGTCTCATTTATTGCAAGAGTCACTAAGTAAAATTATTGAAAGGCATGATCTATTATGGAGTAACAAAATTCCATCAATGATTCTTGCATATTTTGAAGATTGGGATAATATTTTACGCAATCTTGACTGTAAAAGCGAAAAAAATGCACAATTATGGATAGTTGTTTCAACATCAGCATATGCCGGCATTGAAATTCCTGTAGATTTAATTATTGCAGATATTGCAACAAAACATAATTGGTATCTCCAAGAAATTGGTGTCCTTAGATATATTAGAACATCGGGGCAGCATTGGAATAATATTGAAGATAAAGCTCAAAAGCCGAGTCTAAGAGAGAGTGTTATAATACTTCGGAAACAAATATAGTTCTATATACGCATGTAGTTAATTTTTGTACCTTCGACGCTTGAACATTAGGAAAATATCGCGCCGTATAAACGGTATATTTATTTATGAATTATAGTGCTATCGACATTCCGCGCCTCCGGCGTTTAAATCGGACTTATGCCGTCTACTGCTGATAAAAATTCCTGATCTATGTACAGGTAAAGGCTCGTTTTTGAGCATTGAAATCTTTGGAAAATGCTGTATATTAGAGCTTTTTAATTGATATTCTTTGCGGAACTGTCGCAAAATAACTTATGTTTTTGTACCGTTCTCTTGAATGCTTTTCGTGTCGCATGTTCGTTACATACCTTCAGGTATGCTCCTCGCAGGCAACCCGAAAATCAAATCAAGATATTCGGTAAAAATCCAATAGGTTATTTTGTTCCAGTCCCTTTATGATTTTAACGGCTAAACGTAGGAGCATGTATATAATGAGAGCTGAATTTCTGCCTTTTACTAAACCTTGCATAACCGAAGAAGATATTGCCGCCGTCGGGGATGTGCTGCGCTCCGGCTGGATCACCAATGGGCCTAAGAATGTTGAATTCGAACAGAAAATATGTGAATATACCGGCAACAAGCAAGGGGTCGCGCTGGCGTCCGCCACCGGCGGCATGCACCTGCTGATGAAGGCCCTGCATATCGGGCCGGGCGATGAAGTCATCACTCCGTCGCTGACCTGGGTTTCCACGGTAAATATGATTGTGCTGGCCGGTGGAACTCCGGTTTTTGCGGAAGTGGACAGAGATACGCTGATGGTTACGCCGGAATCGGTGGCCGCCTGCATCACTCTCCGCACCAAACTGATTATTCCGGTGCATTACGCCGGAGCCGCCGCCGACCTTGACGGAATTTACGCGGTGGCCGCCAGACACGGCATTCCGGTGGTGCAGGACACTGCTCACGCGCTCGGGACCTTCTATAAAGGCAAACACGTGGCCAGTACCGGCAGCGCGCTTTATTCGTTTCACGCCATCAAAAATATCACCACCGGGGAAGGCGGCATGTTTGTCTCCGATGACGACGAACTGGTGAAACAGATTCGCCGCCTGAAATTCCACGGTCTGGGCGTGGACGCGTTTGACCGCAACAATCGCGGACGCGCGCCGCAGGCGGAAGTGGTTGATCCGGGTTTTAAATACAATTTGACGGATATTTGCGCCGTGCTTGGCGTCAGGCAGTTGGCCCGGATTGACGAAATCAACGGCAAACGCACCGCGCTGGCGATGCGCTATCGCGAACTGCTGGCCGGAATTGATGAATTAATCCCGCTTAAAGATCCGGCGTATGATTTTAAACATGCCTGGCATCTGTTCATTGTCCGGGTGGTTACCCCGAAAATGAGCCGCATTGAATTCATGGAAAAACTCAAAGCCGAAAATATCGGATCGGGGCTGCATTTCCTGGCGGCCCATCTGCAGAAATATTATCGCGAGGAAATGGGTTTCAAACGCGGCATGCTGCCGAATACGGAATTTAATTCCGACCATATTTGTTCATTGCCATTGTTTCCCGGAATGCGGCTGGAGGACGTCGATGATGTTGTTGCCGCAATAAAAAAGGTTTTGGCTAATGGCTGAAAAACGCGCACTGTCTGATTCTATCAGAGAGAAAAAAGCGGAAATCGTGTTCTGGGCTTTTGCCGTGGTGCTGCTGCTGGCCGGGCTCGGCACTGCCGGGCTATGGGCGTCTGAAGACCGCTGGGCGGAAATCACCCGCGAAATGCTGCTGACGAAAGATTTTCTCCACCCCGCGATTAACGGCGAAGTCTATTTTGACAAACCGCTGCTGTCATACTGGCTGATCGCCCTGGCCGCCACGCTGCTGCGGCATCTGGATGAATTCGCGATCCGGTTGCCCGGCGCGATTTCGGCGCTGTTCGGGCTTTACGGCACGATCTATCTGGGACGTAAACTGTGGTCGAAAGAAGTCGGCATGGCGGCAGGCTGGATACTGCTGTCCTGCTACGGTTTTCTGTTCTGGGGGCGCACCGCCGCCGCCGATATGGAGAACCTGACGGCGGTGATTCTGGCCGTAGCCTGGTTTTTCGCGCGGGTGGAAAAGCCCGGATTTTTTTCTTATCTGGTATTTTATCTGATCTGTTTTCTCGGCGCGATGACCAAGGGGTTGCCTGCCGTGGGTATTCCGCTGATTGCCATTCTGCCGTATCTGCTCACGGAAAACCGCTGGAAAAATCACTTCCGGTTTTCCAATTTCGCCGCGCTGGCGGCGGGCCTGCTGATCTTCCTGATTCCTCTGGAACTGGCGAAATATCTGCCGATGCCGGAATATTATTCGCTGCCCGCCGAAAAATTGACCGGATTGGAACTGGTCTGGCGGGAAAACATCATCCGTTTTTTCAAGCCGTTTGACCACGATGACGAACCGTTCTATTGTTATGTCTATCAACTGCCGCGGGTATTGCTGCCCTGGTCGCTGGTGTTTATCGCCGCGCTGGCGGCGGCGTTGTCCTCCTGGAAAAAGCTGAAGCCTGAAACAAAATGGCTGCTGCAGGCGATGGCGCTGATATTTCTCTGCTTTTCGGCCTCCGGTTCGCGCCGCTGGTATTATATTCTGCCGCTGATGCCGTTTTGCGCCATTCTGACCGCGCTGTTTCTCTGTTCCGACTGGAAAGAGCAGTGGCGGAAATGGACTATGTTGCTGATGAGATGGATTATCATGATTGCCGCGGCGCTTGACCTGCTGTGCCTGGCGGTGCTGCCGTTCTGGGAAAAGGTTTCCGGCTTTCCCCCGCCAATGGGATTTTTGATTGTTGCGCCGTTGTTTGGCATTGCCGCGCTGGCGGTATTGGAGAAACGCAGTGCCGGAGGCATTTCCCGGCTGACCAGGGTTCCGGCGCAGTCCGCCGGAATTTTGATGGCGGGCACGATTCTCGTCGGCGGATTTTTCGCTTTCCAGTTGCCGTCGCTGGACCAGTACCGCACGGAAAAGCCGTTCGCTCTGGAATTGAAAACCAAAATGTCGGGAATTTCTCCGGAAAATATCGGATTTTTCCAGAAAGTTCCGCCGAAAGTGGTATATTATGCGGATTTGAAACGTCCGGTCCGGGTAATCGCGGATGTTGAAGAGCTGAAGAAATTTCTTGCTGCAGGGCAGGGCCCGAAGATGCTGGTGGCCTACAGCCGGGAAAAGGATTTGGAACCGCTGCGGCAATGTCTGCCCGCGGAAATCATTGACCATCCGGCGCTGAAAGAAAAATTTGCGCCCCGCGAAAAGAGTGACTCAAAAAAATTATGTGCATGGATAATTAATTAGTGAATGGTGAATGGTGAATGGTGAATGGTGAATGGTGAATGGTGAATGGTGAATGGTGAATGGTGAATGGTGAATGGTGAATGGTGAATGGTGAATGGTGAATGGTGAATGAGGGCGTAAACCCATAGGCCTCATAGGCCCCATTAGGATCAGCTAAAAACATAAAACTTAGGAAATAAAGACAACCAGAGGTAAAAATATGTCAACAAAGCAACCGATAAATTCTTTTTCCGTCGTCATTCCGGTATATAACGAAGAGGCTTGCCTCGATGAACTGATTTCACGCTGCCTCGCGGCCTGTGAAAAAACCGGGAAGAAATTTGAAATCATTTTGATTGACGACGGCAGCAAAGACCGTTCCGCGGAAATCATTACCGCTGCGGCAAACAAGAATCCGAACAAGGTGGTAGGCTGCATTCTCAACCGCAATTACGGCCAGCATGCCGCCATTATGGCCGGTTTTTCGCTGGTGGCTACCGATCTGGCAATTACCATCGACGCTGATTTGCAGAATCCGCCGGAAGAAATTCCGCGTCTGGTCGAGCATGCCGATAAGGGCGGCTATGACGTTATTGGCACCATCCGCGCCAACCGTAAAGACAGCATGTTCCGCAAGACCGCGTCATTCGTGGTCAACAAAGTTGCGCAGAAGGCAACCGGCGTCAAGATGAAAGATTACGGCTGCATGTTGCGCGCCTATCGCCGCCCGATAGTTGACGCCATGCTGTCGTGCAACGAACGCAGCACTTTCATTCCGGTGCTGGGCAACAGTTTCGCCCGCGAAACCTGCGAACTGGAAGTCGGTCATGAAGAGCGCGCGGTCGGTGAATCCAAATATTCCCTCTGGAAACTGATTAACCTGCAATTCAATCTGCTGACCTGCATGACCACATTTCCGTTGCGTCTGTTAAGCATCATCGGCGGCCTGGTCTCCGGGATGGGCATACTGCTGGCCGTCTGGATTGTTATCATGCGCTGTATTCATGGCGACGCCTATACCGCGGGCGGGGTATTCACCCTGTTTGCCGTGCTGTTTTTCATCTGCGGCTTCCAGTTGATCGGCATGGGCCTGCTGGGCGAATATATCGGACGCATCTATTACGACGTCCGCGCCAGGCCCCGCTACTTCGTTGAAAAAGTAGTCGGACGGGAAACCAAATAAGTCTGGCTTTCCAATAAAACATCATCCCGGAAATCACGTGTTTCTGGGATTTATTTTTTTCGGCAGGGTGATTTTGCCGTAAAACAGGCTGTAAATCGTTGATTTTTCCAGCTTTTGTTTTCATAAATATTCTTCCGGGAATAGAAAAATCGCTTATTTCTGTTATGTTATGCTGTTTGTGTAATTATTTGTCAGAATTTGATTAGGATACTAATTTATATATATTGGAGGCAAAAATGAAATGTGTCGTTCTGGGCTATCACAATATCGGCTGTGTCGGTATCAAAGCTCTGCTAAAAAACGGGTTTGACGTTGCAGCGGTTTTCACACACAAAGACAATCCTAACGAAAATATCTGGTTTGACTCGGTAGCCGAACTGGCCTGCGCCGAAGGTCTGCCGGTTTTCGCTCCGGACGATATCAATCATCCGGTCTGGGTTGAAAAAATTAAAGCCATCAAGCCGGATATCATCTTTTCGTTTTACTTCAGGGACATGGTCAAAAGCCCGATTCTTGAAATCCCGAAACACGGCTGCCTGAACCTCCACGGCTCCATGCTCCCGGCGTATCGCGGCAGAGTTCCGATTAACTGGGCGATCATCAACGGCGAAACTGAAACCGGAGTAACTCTCCATTATATGACGACCAAGCCGGACAACGGCGACATTGTCGGACAGGAAAAGATTGCCATCGGTCCCGATGACACCGCCAAGGACGTTCACCAGAAAGCAACTAAAGCCGCCGGCGTCTTGCTGGATAAAATGCTGCCGCTGGTTAAAAAAGGCAAAGCTCCGCGTAAAAAGCAGGACGAATCAAAAGCTTCTTACTTCGGCGGCCGCAAACCTGCCGACGGTGAAATTGACTGGAGCAACCCTGCGCAGGAGATCAGGAACCTGGTTCGCGCCATCACCCGTCCCTATCCCGGCGCGTTCAGTTTCATGGGCGACCGGAAGTGCTTCTTCTGGTCAGTGTCCGAAGCGAAAAATACGAAAAAAGCCAAACCCGGCACGGTCATCACCTACGATCCGCTGGTTATCGCCTGCGGCAAAGGCGCGGTGAAAATTGAATCCGCCCAGCTTGAAAACGGCGTTTTCATGTCCGGTTCACAGTTCGCCGCGGAAGCCAGAATCGTCGAAAACATGGTGTTCGGCCCCGATGCCAGAACCCTTAAAGAAGTCAACCGGAAAAAGAGCGTGCTGATTCTCGGCGTAAACGGTTTTATCGGCAGCCATCTCAGCGAACGTTTGCTGGCCAGCGGAAAATATGAAGTTTACGGGCTGGATCTGCGTTCAAACTACATCACTCATCTGCTGGACCGTCCCGGCTTCTTTTTCCGTGAAGGGGATATCTCCATCCATCGCGAATGGATTGAATACCACATCCGCAAATGCGACATTATCCTGCCGCTGGTCGCCATCGCGACCCCGATAGAATACACCAGAAATCCGCTGCGCGTGTTTGAGCTGGACTTTGAAGAAAACCTGCGCATCGTCCGTTATTGCGTGAAATATAAGAAACGGATTTTGTTCCCGTCCACCTCTGAAGTTTACGGCATGTGCCAGGACGCGAATTTTGACGAAGACAATTCCAAGCTGATCACCGGCCCGATCCGGATGCAGCGCTGGATTTACTCAAGCAGCAAACAGCTTCTCGACCGCGTAATCTGGGCTTACGGCGCCAAAGACGGCCTCAAGTTCACATTGTTCCGTCCGTTCAACTGGATCGGACCGAAACTTGACAGCCTGACTTCCGCCAGAATCGGCAGTTCCCGCGCCATCACCCAACTGATTCTGAACCTGGTGCAGGGTTCTCCGATTCAACTGGTTGACGGCGGCGAACAGAAACGCTGTTTCATCGATATCGCGGAAGGCATCGAAGCGCTGTTCAGGATTATCGAAAACAAAAATGGAATATGCGACGGACAGATTATCAATATCGGCAATCCCGACAACGAAGCGTCGATCAAGGAAATGGCGGAAATGCTGGTCAAGAAATTCGACAAGCATCCTTACCGCAAAAAATTCCCGCCGTTCGCCGGTTATATGATTGTCGAAAGCGGCGCTTTTTACGGCAAAGGCTACCAGGATGTCCAGCACCGCAAACCCAGCATCAAGAACGCGATGCGCCTGCTGGACTGGGAACCGAAAATCAAGCTCGATAAATCTATCGAGAAAACGCTTGATTTCTTCCTGCAGGAAGCAATCAAATCTGGAGATTTCAGCGCCGAATAAGATATTTAAAACCACTTAATTCATGGTGCGAGAATGAGCAAGTCCGTAGAAAAATTCAGAGACTGGATGATCGGAGTTCGCCCCAATGCCTGGCTGGCAGCCATGGCGGTATTTGCCGCGGTGGTGTTTCTCGCCGGATTGAATGCCCGCCAGTTGTGGGGCGCGGACGAACCGCGAATCGCCGGGATTTCCACGGAAATAGCCGTTTACGACAACTGGGTGCAGCCCCGGTTGAACGGAGAGCCTTTTCTGGAAACGCCGCCGCTGTTTTTCTGGATGGACGCCGTTTCCATTAAAATCTTCGGACAAAGCCCTTTTGCCGCTAAACTTCCGGCCGCGCTGGCCGCGATCGCCGGGGTGATTGCGGTTTTTCTGCTGGTGCGGAATATGGGATATTCCGGCTTCACCGCCATGATCTGCGGCGGTTTGCTGGCGACTTCCGCGCAATATTGGAATAACGGCAGAAAATGCATGACGGACATTCTGCTTTGCGCGTTTATAATTCTTGCCATGATGGCGTTTCAACGGCTTACGGAATCGGAAGGGTTCTCCCGCCAGAAGCAATGGTTTTTGCTTTTTGCCCTTTTCCTGGGCGGCGCGATGTTGTCAAAATCACTTATCGGGCTGGCAATACCCGCGTCCGCATTGTTTTTCTGGCTGTTGATAGGCAATCTGTATGTCGGCAGTAAAACCAGGCTCTCAAACTGGGTTTATCTTTTCGGCGGCGCCGCGCTGGCGTTTATTCCAATTGCAATATGGCTGTGGCTCTTATACTGCTCTCACGGTGCCGGCGCGGTTTATACCGTGGTCTGGACCAACAACTTCGGCCGGTTTCTGGGCAGTCATGCCGAGCACGTCGAACCGTTCTATTTTTATCTCAAGAAATTGCCGGAACAGCTTCAGCCGTGGACGATTTTTCTGCCGTTTGCGCTGGCATACCATTTTATTCAGGCGAAAAAAAACCGGAACCGGAATTCTTTATTTATGCTATGCTGGCTACTGATACCTTTTATTCTGCTCTCTGTTGCCGCCGGCAAACGCCAGGTTTATGTGCTTCCGCTTTATGCGGCGGAAGCAATAATGATCGGTACTTTTATCGGCCCGATTGTTGAAGGTACCTTGAAGCTGCCGGAAAAAATCAATATTAACCTGATTATCCGGATAGTTGCCGCAATCCTGGCCGCCGTCATCTGCGTATCGCCGCTGGTGTTGTTTATTATCGCGAGAGTATTGAGAGAACCGGTTTTTGCCTCCGATAATTTAATTCTTTGCCTGCTGGCTTCCGCCGGATTGATCCTGTTCGGCCTGTTCGGCAGATACGGGCGGCATCCGGAGTTGATCGCGGCCGGCATTTTCTTCGGCATCGCGATAAATTACGTGGCCGTTGACGCGGTAATCTTAAAAGCCTGCAATCCGGTTTATTCTCTGGATACGGTTTTGAATACGGCGTCGAAAGAAATGGAAAAGGATAAAGAACGTCAATTATATTTGTATCGCCCGACAGAAAGAGTCAGCGGCGGCGCGGTGTTTTATTTCGGTAAAATAATCCCTTCGGTCGGCGATGCTGAATCGCTGGAAAAAATGAGGGGCGAGCAAGGTTCCGATAAAGCCATTTTCCTCGCGGACGAAGCTGTAACAGCCGGGATGAAGAACATAAGGATACTCTACGAAAGCAAACTCAATAAGAACAAGATGGTTCTGTTCAAATTCGGTGGCAATAAATGAAGATCGGGCTGAGAATTGACGTTGACACGTTCCGCGGAACCAAAGTCGGGGTTCCGAATCTGTGCCGCCTTTTCGCCAAACACGATATCACCGGAACTTTTTATTTCTCTGTCGGGCCGGATAATATGGGCCGCCATCTGTGGCGGCTGCTGAAACCGGCGTTTCTCTGGAAAATGCTCCGCACCAACGCCGCCGGCTTGTACGGGCCGGAAATTATTTTAATGGGAACCTGCTGGCCGGGGCCGCAGATCGGCAAACGGCTGGGTTATGCCATCAAAGCCGCCGCCGACGCCGGACACGAAATCGGGCTGCATGCCTGGGATCATCACCAGCTTCAGGCGAACGTTGAGAAAATGTCCGCGAAAGAGCTTTTTGAAACATTCAAAAAAGGCTGCGATCTGCTTACGCAAATAACCGGACGGACTCCCGTCAGTTCGGCCATGCCCGGCTGGCGCTGCACTGATGCCGTATTGCTGGAAAAAAGCAAACTGCCGTTTATTTACAATAGCGACAGCCGCGGAGATTTTATCTTCCGCCCGGTGGTCAGCGGGAAGCCGCTGGATCAGGTACAAGTGCCGGTGACCATGCCGACTTATGACGAAGTGCTCGGGCGCAATGGCGTTACCGATGCGAATTACAATGATTATATGCTTTCTTTGCTTAAACCCGGCAAGCTCAATGTCCTCACCATTCATTCGGAAGCGGAAGGCGGAAAATGTTTGGAAATGTTTGACGATTACGTCACCAGGGCAAAACAGGCCGGCTGGAAGTTCGTTACGCTGGGTTCGCTGGTTGAAGAAACTCCTGAAATCCCGTTGGGCAAAATAGCGCGGAAGTCGTTTCCGGGACGGGAAGGCTGGCTGGCCTGTCAGGAACCGGTGTAAGTTGATATCCTGCATAAACTCATCGCATTTTAAATATGAGGTGAAGAAGGATGCCGCGGTTTAAAAAAACTTTGCGTGGAATTAAGGAACTGTCGCAAAATAACCTATGTTTTTGTACCGCTCTCTTGAATGCTATTCGCGTCGCTTGTTCGTTACATACCTGCCGGTATGCGCCTCACAAGCAACCCGAATATCAAATCAAGATATTCGGTAAAAATTCAATAGGTTATTTTATTCCACTTCCTAAATATTCCGCATGGGTTTGTGCGCTGTTTCTGACGGCGGGTGTTTGCGGAGTGGAAAAGGCTGAAAGCGCTGCGGGAGAATCCTCCAAGACCGCCGCCGCTAAAAAGGCGGATGATTCCACGACGGTTATTGAGGATAAGCCGACGGGAAAAACCGTCAGCGAAAACATTTCCGGAACCGGCGTTTACGGGAAAATGGAAACTATAATATTTCCCAATATTGAATTTGAAGATGCCGATATTTTTTCAGTTATCAGATATCTCAACCGCGGCAGCAAACGTTATGACCCGGCAAAAGAAGGCATCAGTATTGTCGCGGGGTTTACGAAAGAAACGGCAAGTAAACTCCCGAAAATAACGATGCACTTCTCGAAGATTCCAATGAGCGAGGTCTTGCGTTATGTCTGCCAGATCACGGAGTTGAAATTCAAGATAGACGAAGATGTGGTAATCATTGGAAATGATCTTGACGAAATGCAGACCGGAAATTTTAAGGTTCGCGGTGATATAATTTCAGATATAATCGGGATTAAGAATGAACCCGGCAAAGAGAAAAAAGAGGTGAAGAGCATTACTGCGCCAGGAGCAAAAACAGATTATTCCAATCCTTTCAAGAGTAATTCAACCGGGAAATAATACAAGGCGCACAGCGTGCGCCCGCGAGCTTAGGAATTGAACGCAGTTCAAGGAGCAGCGAACGGAAGCCGCCCGGCGATTGAGGGTGTCTGCGCTTTCAGGCGCGGACATTACGGCCGTACAGGCCACGATTAAAAAGGAGCGTTGCGCCGGCATAAAATAAGTGACTGGCGACTGGCGACTGGCGACTGGTGACTGGTGAATGGTGAATGGTGAATGGTGAATGGCGAATGGCGAATGATAATTAACTAATCACTAATCACGAATCACGAATCACGAATCACGATTAGGATTTCTCTGTGTTTTTGTGGTTAAAAAAGTAGCTTCAAAAGGAAAATATGGAAAATACCGATGACAGTCCAGCGGATTCGCTGAGTGAAAAAACCAGCTTTCAACATTTGAAAGTTGTCGGGGATTATACCCTGATTAAGCCCATCGGCATTGGCGGCATGGGTGAAGTCTTTCTGGCCGAGCAGAAGTCCATGCAGCGTATCGTCGCATTGAAAATACTGCTTCCGGCGCTGGTCAATAACAAAAGCTCCCTGGATCGTTTTTTCCGGGAAGTGCGGACGCTGGCCAAAATTGAGCATCCGAATATCGCGCAGGCGATAGAGGCCGGAATCGAAGACGACATCTGTTATTTTTCGATGATGTATATCAAGGGGGAAGACCTTTCTTCCGTCATTAAGCGGAAAAAACGGATTGATGAAGCGCCGGCTTTGAAAATTATCCGGGACATTGCCGCGACTCTGGATTACGCCTGGAAAAAACACAAGCTGATTCACCGCGATGTGAAACCGTCAAATATCATGCTGACCACGGAGGGCACGGTCAAACTGCTTGACCTGGGTATTTCTAAAATCTACGGCATTGATGAAGCGGAACTTACGCAGCGCGGCGTCATGGTTGGTTCCCCTTATTATGTCAGTCCGGAACAGGCCAAAGGCGAAGATGTTGACTTCCATGCGGATATGTATTCGCTGGGTGCGACTTTTTATCAGATGGTTACCGGACAGCCGCCGTTTGAAGCCGAAACCACCCTCGGCATTGTCAGCAAGCATCTATGCGACCCGGCGCCGGACCCCCGAATGATTAATCCGGAACTCTCTGAAAAAACTGCTGCTGTTATAGTAAAAATGTTGGAGAAAAAACGCTATGACCGGTTTTCCGACTGGCAGAAGGTCATTGCCGAATGCAATAATATCCTTGCGGAAATAGAGGTTCAGAACGGCGTGCCTGGTCAACCCGGATCAAGCAGGTCGATTTTTCCGCTGCATGGTATCGCAATTCCGCCAAGACTGCTGCGGCTGCTTTTTGCGCTGCTGGTGATGATAATCGCGCTGGCGGTGCTGATTAGTTACAGCAATAAAGAAAATGCCAGAAAAGAGAAGGAAAAAACCTTTGTCAGCGCGATTGATTTTGCTAAAAACTGTTCCTCGGACCGTTATCCGGACGCGTTTTCCAAGCTGGAATATGTAATTCGAAACGCTCCCGCGGAATATGCCGAGCCCGCCAGGGAACTGCTCGACAAATTGAATGAGAAAATCATCGAAGAAAAACGGGTGGACGAAAAAAACAAAATTGAGGCTGCCGTCTTAGCGCTGCGGCAAAAATCTTATGACCTGGAACAGCAGGGGAAATATCAGCAAGCGATAGAGTTGTGGCAGTTTCATTTGGAGAACAGTCCGTGGCGCAGCAATCAGACCTTCCGCGACCAAGTTGACAAAATGATCAACTTAATCAAAGAAGAGCGTTCCCATAAAGAGAAAAAGCAGTTGGATTAGTCGATAATGCGCGACTCATCCAGAGCTTTATTATCTTACCATGACGTAGAATATGCTTCAAAAGCCTGCCATTTCTATATTTTATACTTCCAAGTCCTGTTTTTTACATAGACTGTTTTTCCCGGGGATAAGCCAGCCGAGGTCGGCGGGGTTGTGTGTCCCGAAGGTCAGCCGTGACTCTAACGGGTGTTTCTCCACCCATGAGATTTCGCGTCCATCCGCCTTTTTAATGGTCAGGTTGAACCTGAATGGACTGAATTTCTCCGGGTTTTCCCGGAAGCAGACAAACGGGACAGTGAAGTCAACTGTTTTTCCGCCGGCTGCTGCCGATATTTTCGCTGTCCAGCGTTTATCAATATCGGTTCCGCCTCTGGAAACATGTTCAAGCTCACCCTTTGAGTCAATCTGGTAAATATGGGTCGGCCATAGCCTGCGCGGCTCAATATCAAGCTCCGCCTGTGCGAAATCAGCCTCGTTGCTGTCCAGTCTTACGGAGAAAAACATATTTTTATCATCGCGCCAGGTTTTGAAGGATACCCCGTCCGAAATTTTATAGGATTCGGCTTTGTCATTATCTTTATGGCAGATGCAGATTTTTCCCTCCGGTTTTGTGCCGGTATACTCAGGGAAGAGCATTTCCCCGGCCTCAATCATCTTTTGGATTTTGGGGAAATCAGTGGCTATAAGGTCTCTGAGAAGACCGGCGCGCCACTCCAGTTTTTCCGCAAAATATTTGTAGCCTTCGGCCTCGGAGTGGAATCCCAGGCGCGGATCGGTTTCGCAGAGTTTTCTAAGTTTCAGGCTGTTTTTAATTTCGCATTCCGCAATATTCCGCATTTTTCCAAGCGCTTTGATTTGGGATGCTTTTTTCATAAAAGGGAGTTTTTCCCGGAGGTCATAAAATGTGAAGACATTGAGTGAACTGTTTATCTGGAGGCCCAACGCCTTATTCAGACTGATGTCCTGGAGCCTTTGACGACTATTTTGATAATCAGACTCAATTGATTCTATGATTTTCACTCCGGCGGACCAGAATTTGTCCATCCGGCGCAAGAGCGTCAGAATCTCGGTAAGAGTATGCCCGAAACAGATGCATTCGCCTATTCTGTCCCCGCTGACCATCGGGAACGTGAATTTCCAGCTTGGCGACATGGGCTGGTCAACCGGTATGAGATGAAGCGGCCACACTATTGAGTGATGTACTGGACCGTACCAGGTGAACGGCAGGTTCACCGGGAATTCCGAATAGCTTTTCTGGAAAAGCTTCCAGGCGCGGCTGACTTTCGCGGCGTTTTTGCCCCAATCAATCCCGGCAAGCGAGAGCAGGAAGTCGTCTTCATTGTCCGGAAACGGAAAAAATGAGAGTTCCCCGGCGGCCTTGTTCATCAGGCCGGGATAGTTCCCGAAGTACCAGCACTGCATTACCGAACTGACCCCGAGGTCCCGCATGGCGCGGTATTTTTTATAAAGATTGCCGGGTACCGGGACAAAAGGGACCGTAGCGACTTCATGGGAGCAGCCAACCTGAATTTTAGCCGACATCCGGGCGCCGGCTTTCACGGCGGTACGGGCGCAGTCCTTGAAAAGTTTACTGGGGCCTGGCCATGCCAGCCAGTAGTCAAGGGCTGTCCTCTCGCGTCCGAGTTGCATAACTTTGCCGGTGGACTCGAAGTTCACCTGCAAAGTCACATTCTCGGGGACATGGGCGGCGATATCTCTCATCACCTGAAAATATTCTTCAACGCTTTTGCCTTTGTGCTCAAACATGTAGGGGGTGTAAAGCCATGAGATCATTTCCGCTCGCGGGTTTGCTTTGCGCATACCTTTTGAGATCGATGCTGTGACGTCCGCGAAGACCTCCCAGGGCTGCCGTTTGGAACAGCGGGGGCAGTTGCAGTCGAAAAAATTGCCGGTGGCGGAATAGCAGTGCGTGGGCCTCTCGCCCAGGTTGATGTCGATCAGTCCGCCGAGTTCCGGGACATTGGAGAAGATGTGATAAGCCGAATCCTCAAGATATTTTTTTGCTTTGCCGGTGGACGGGCAGAAATATACGGCCCATTCGGTTTTTTGGCCTTCAAACTCCGGATTGCCCTCCAAATATGACATTGACCTGAGATACTCCGGGTCTTTTCCAAACCCGTCCGGCTCAATGCAGAAGACATATATTTTTATTCCATAACGGGCGCATTTGAGCGCGGTGCGCCTGAGTTTTGCCAGCCGTTTTGTGCTGTCTTTCCCATGTCCGGGAAACAATTCAGAGGGGCAGAGATCGCGGAAACCCACCGTGAGCCACAGGCCGTTGATCCCTTCGCTTGCCAGCCGGTTTAAATACTCTTCCGGATAGTAATCAACATCATCCGCCAGTTCATCGCGATTCAGCGGGGGGCGCTTTACAGGGCCGAAAAAACAGCGCGACACCCTGGTCTTTATCATTGGCTCACGATCCGTTATCCCGACAGGCAGAAACGGCCCGTCACAACGTTTTATTTCATCCTGCAGGAAATACAGCGCCCGGCGGACGCCTTCTGTGTCAGCAGCGGCAATAGTGCACGAATCGGCATTAGTCTCTATGCGGTAACTCTCAAACGGTTTTCCCAGCTCTCGCTTTTCAACGGTGATTTTGAACGGTCCGTTGTCAGGAATTCCGGCGGCTTGCTCGAACGCGTGGAAATCGGCTATCGCGGTGTCAAGAACTTTTCCATCATCGGGGAAACGGAAATCCAAGGTCACGCCTTGCCCGAGGGTCGCTTCATTTTTTTTCTTTTTGCTCCGGCCCCATATTAATTTTTCATGTCTCGACGCTTTAAGCTCATCCACAAACAGCCAGTTTTCAGGCTGTTCCGGTTCCTGAGTGACAATCATCTTTTCCCGTATCCTATTTACATTTTCGCGATAAGCGCGGTTCTTGTTATTTTTCAACAGCCAATACCGTTTGGACGTTGATTCCGATGATTGCGCCGGTTCGCGCAATTCATCAATTAACTTACATTCATTTTCCGGTGATTGCGAAGGTTCAGCAACCAAAATATCCTTTTCATATTCCATTTATTTTACCTTTTTTACATAATGTTGCGACGTACTTTATTTGTATCTAATTTAATTCGGATATTGTCAACAATTTCTTTAAAATAACTATGTCAAGCAATGCTTGTCCGTACCAGCCAGCCGGATAGGCATTTTAATTTACGCTATTACATGGCGTTGATGACAGATAGTTTTTCTGTTTTGCCGTTCATATTCATTTGTGCTAAATTTTCTCCCGCTAAACGTTTACCAGACCTTATTTTCCTAAAAGCTCAGGAAGCATTCTTCCCCTTTCCACAAAATAAGCAAATGTTTCATAGTCTACTTGAGGCGGAATCGAGTGGTCTGAATGCAGGATATATCCACCGCCGCTACCGAGTACAGGAAGTATTTTTTCTTTTAACTCCTGTTCGACTTTATTTTTATCATTTGATAACAGAACTCGCACATCAATATTTCCACAGAAACTGATTTGCTGACCGAATTTCTTGAAAAGTCGCGGCAGGTCCATTCCTGCCTTCACTTCCATCGCCTGCAAACAATCCATTCCAGCTTCTATAAGTCCAGGCACCAGTGGTTCTATGAAACCACATGAGTGAACGATCACCTTCAATCCTTTGCCATGTAAATATCCAAAGAGTTTTTTGTGTCCCGGCATAAGTAATTCTTTGTACATTTGCGGTGATATAAATGGATTATTTTTATAGCCAAGATCTTCCGATAACCAGGCAGCGTCCGGCAACCCCTCCTCGGAGAACAGTTCTTCCAAATGGTTTATAGTCAAATTTACATACGTCTCAACCATGTCTTTAATCCAGGCCGGATCCAAAGCCATTCCAATAAGCAGATTTTCATGTCCGCAAACCGGATGCATTTGCTCGAAAGGCGCAAGGCCGGCAACGGTATGAAACAACTGCCGATCAGATGCTTTTTCCATCTCATTACGATAATCTTCAAAAGGAATTCTTTTTCGATCAAGACCTGATAAGTGAGGTTTAATCTTTTCTTCCCAATCCTGCCGGTCTTTTACTGAAAAATTGACATACTCACGCGGTCCAGGCGTTTTTTTGAACATTCTTTTTGTCGCGCCGTTGCCATCCTTAAACAGGATAAACTCTTCGTCTTCATTAATAATTTCATCTTTATATTCCACATCTGCAATTGAGCTGATTCTCGATCCTCCGAACAGATCGAAATTAAAATGTTCATAGATTTTTTCATCAGGCTTGAGGTGTCCTTCGTCTGTCCAGCGTTTTATCGTTTCTCCCCACAACGCCTCACAAAACGGTAATTGTTGCACGGATTTTCTTTCTAAAGCTCTGAAAACAAGTTCTTTGCCAGTCATTTATTGTGTTTTCCATTTTGATTTTTCATTTTATAAAATATATGGCGCATCCTGCATTGTCGCACCACGAGGCCGACAACATCCGCAAACGGCTGATAACCCATAAAAATGAAATCTTTGTATTCCTGAAATATTCTGCCGCAAATCCGACTAACAACCGTGCTGAGACCGCGATTCGCAATAGTGTCCTTTTCCGGAAAATCACTTTTGGCAACCGGACCGCACAGGGCAAAAAGAACGTGGAGCTTGCCATGACCATCATTAGAACTGCCAAGCTTCGCATTCTCAATCCCATCAAGATATTGCAGTCAATCATGACTGGCGGCGTCACGCCTGGACTCCTTAAACAGTTCGGACTCCCAGTGACAATGCCGGAGGCTCCTTGATAGGGGCAAGGAGTCTCCGGAGACATCTTCTCTCCGACAAAATTGCCGAATAAAAACTCCGCCCCGGACTGGGAACCGGTGACCTCTTCTGTCTCTTGATGATTTTTATGCATCACACTTTTCATAGTAACTCTTGACTTATTAGAACCTTTTATTTGAGTTTATTGATATTTTTTACTGTAAAATCGTAAAAGCGATTCACGCCTTCACAACCAGTAATGCCAACATAATATTCTTCTTGAAGTGAACTATCAACATAACCCATGATATGACCATCAACTTTAACTGAAAGCTCTTTCCCTATTTTGGTTACTTCAAGCTTGTACATATTATTTTTCGTTAGTTTGAATTTCCAGAAAGCCGTCTTCTCCCACAATGACTTGCCGTCAACCGTATGAAGCCGCCAGATGTTCACGCCTTCATCCCATATAACGATCTCAATATGTTCATCAAATACTTTACTGCCATCAACGGCATCCCCTAATTTTGAAACAATCACAATGGCAGGCGCCATACGATCCGCAAAGGCCGTTGTGGACGATATCGTCATGTCGCCTTTGAACTTTTTCTTATATACCATGCTTGTATGGTTCCCGTTGTTTTCAATACAGTCACTCTTCTGGAGCCATTCACTGCGTCCGGCCATATCCCGTCTTTTAACAAAAATCCAATCCGACGGATCCCAGGCGTTTTTATTAAATGAACTTGACATTTGATCTATCTCGCCCGCGGATAAAAGAGCAGAGGCAGATTCCAGTGTTATCATCATGAAAATAATTACCTTCAGAAATTTATTTGGTTTTATAGCTAACATCACTTTCGCCTTGTTCACTTTCATTTGTACTCGACTTTTTTGAACTAAAATTTTACAGTGAAACTGTGGTATTGCTGATTTGACGCTTTTTCGCTATATCTTGAATTGTTATCATTATAAATCCTGGTTTAACGATTTAGCAATCTCGCAATAAAACATTTCAACGGATTTTGCATCTTCCTCAATTCTGGTTAATAATTTATCCGTCATTCACAAGTAAACTTGATGTCGTCGACTAGCAAGCGAGCGCCTTCTTCAGGAATTCGGTCATAATTGCCAAACCATGCGAAAACCCGGACATACTTTGTTCCTTTCCAGAATTTGTCACCCGGGGCGCCAATCTGTGCTTCACCTTTCATGGTTGTGGAGAATTGTTTCCATTCTGCCGGCATCCAACCGCTCGCAACCCAATAAAATGGAGCTCCCCATGGATAATGCAGACGGACTTTTGTTCCAATCGGATAAGTTTTCTTCAGCGGGGTCAGTAAAATCACTCTATACTGTTTGCCCTCATCAACAATTTTATCCACTTGCGAAAGGTCAAAATTCGGCAAGTCCTGATATTTGTCCTCAGCGTTGAATGCCAGCATCGAATTTTTCGGTTTGAGCAATTCCGTATTTTTAACGACAAAAATTTCCTTCGTATCTTTAATGGCATCACTAACCAATATTGATTCCGTGGCCGGAATAACAACAACATTGCTGAGGATAATAGGCCTTTTATCCTTGTCATACATGCGCAAGCCGAAAAAGCCGCTGGCCGGCAGCAGCTTATCAAATGTCCGCATCCGGACGGAAAGCTTATAGGTCTTATTAAGGTCGATTGAAATCATCTGTTTGCAGATAAGCTCAGTCGGATATTTGCCATATAACTCAAAACTGCTGTTTCCGGAATGCTTTACCTGGTCATTGAGTTTTATCATACCTTCCCATTCTGACGGATTCTTACAATCCACCAGGTCTTGCGTCTTTTCTCCGGCCTTAATAATATTAAGCAGAAATATACCGGCGGTAAACATTATAATCGCCTTTCTCACTTTTTCCTCCTGTTTTGTCTTAGCATATTGTTGTTTCCGGGATTACTGTTGCAATTGCTGTTACGGTGCCTTAGCTTCAATTAAAATTATACCATCACAAAAAACTTGATTTTTGGTTGCTTTACTTTTTGCATCATAGGCTGGTCCCTCAAACTTCAGCGATGCATAGATATCAAACTGCTTAAATGGATTGCCGGCTTCCGCGCATTGGCCGACTTGAACATTGGGTACCCATGTTTTTGACATCCACACCAAGGTTTGAGGAGAAATGCTGGAAGTTCCCAACTTGTACAAGTGAAATTTATCGATTATAATGTCTTGTTGCGCGATAGATTTATTTCCCAAAAGGTGTTTTTTATTGATTTGATCATATAGTCCAAAGGTAAAGGGGAGTTCCGCTTCTCCTTTGGGGTCGTAATTGGCCACGCCATAAGCGGCATCGGCCATTTTTATTACATCCTTGCCCAAAGGCGGGGCTTTATGCACCCGATTTACGGGTATGACGTCAAGCGGCGCCGGCAGAGGCTTAAACTCCACATTCGCAACTAAAAACGCTTCCTCGATTACCGGAGTCATTTGGCCTCTTAGATAAGCGACAAAGTGATTTTGCGGTTCATAGTTTAAATAACGATATTTTATTGCATTTTCAAAAGTAGACCATAAGCGTTTATGTAAAATTTCTGGCGAGAGACTTGTATTGGGAGCTTCTTTTTTGAACTTATCCCACTGGTTGCCGAGTGTTGCCAGGTCCAGCGCCATTCTGGCCTCTTTTATTCGAGCTAAATGCTCCGGCTGATTGCTTACTAATTGCTCCATTGTATCAAAACTGCTCTGCCATGCCTGAAGATTTTTGGGTGTCAGATAATCGAACGCAGTAATGGGGCCATTCCAATGGATAAAACTCTTTTGCTGTGCCAGTTTTTCATCTAATTGATCAAGATATTTTTGCAACATTCCTGCCGCGTTGCCGTAATACAATTCACAAAATTCCTTAACCAGCATCCGGTAATCCTGACGCGGATTCTGGAATAATTTCAGCATCACCCACGACGTTAATTCGGGAGTATTTATTCCTTGATGAACCCCGGAATCGTGCTCGTAGAAATTACCGGCGACTCTCTCTTGGGCCATTAATTGGAGATCCTCCGCCATCCGTTTCGCGGCTCCAACTGGCGGATATCCACATTCATACGGCAGCGGATAGTACCAAACCCACACATTGCTGCTCAATTTAATCCAATTTTGGAGATTGACTAATGTTTCCGCATTGCTTGGATCATTTAAAGTCTTGGAGAAATTATCATAAATCGGCGCAAAAATAATGATTAAGTTGCCGGGTAATCTGCCATCCATTACCGGCGGCTTTTCGGACTGCTCTTTGCGATAAGCCATAGTAGAAATCTTAACCGCGGGGTACTTTGGTTCAAGATATTTACATAACTCAATCAGGTAGTCAAATAAGGGAGCTCCCGGACATTGCAGTTTATTCTTTAAATTTTGACAATCGGGGCAATAACAAAAAACGTCGGAAAAATCCATCGCAGATAGATTATACACTGCATCTGAACCATCAGCCTGAATACGCTCTTCAAGTCTTCTGGTTAACTCCTTGCGCAACTCCGGATTGCTGAAACATAGCTGCATACTGGAAACCCGCTTCCCATCTTTATCCATTGAAAAATATTCGGGATGGGTGGCAAAATAATTCTGTGGTTTCTGCCAAACCCATTTGAGCGGGTTATATCTTTCTTCGGTAGTAGGGGTAATATAAAAGAATAAAGTATGACTCTGTAAACCATGAAGTTTTTCAGCAACCGCCCCAACCGGCAGCGGGGTATCGGCAAAATTATTTTGCGATAAATTCTGGCGATTACGGAAGAAAAATAACGCCGAATCAGGGTTATTGTAATATGGCTTGAAAGTACAATGGACAAAACGATTTGGGAAAAAAGGCTTTTCGCGATAATTCAGCGGGGAAATACTTAGCTTAGTATAGGCAGGAATATGCATCTTGCCATAAGCGTCAAGCCAGCGACAGCCAATTTGGTTTTCGAGAAAAGCATAGACCGCATAGATATTGCCATGCGTGCCGCCGCCTACGAGGAAGAGATCATCGCCTTGAGTTACCACCCATGCCTCTTGACTGGTCAAGGATTTTAACTGCTTTTCCCCGAGCAGGCTGCTAACTTGAACTGAGTTGCCTAAAAAGATTCTTTTAATATTCGTTTTAGTAAAATCTGCCTGAGTGGCTTTGCCTAAAAACAGTTGCAACTCCTGAGCCGCAAATTTGTCCAGGGGCGAAGGGTTGTCTCCCTGAATAATTTGGTAGTTGGTTTTACCATTTTCCGCCAGGATCAGGTCTTGAGCTGCCGCTGTCAATAAAGATAAAAAGGCAGCAACGGTAATTGTGATTGATTTAAGCATATATTGATATCTCTCTTAATTCACTGAAGTTTGAGGGTTAAAAATTAGGATTAAAAAGCAATTTGACATTGTTGGATTTCGCTCTGGCTTGAGTTCCCAGCCAGGCATCCTGAATTAACAAAAAATTATATTTATCGCTTTCCACATGTCCGTCAACCAGCAGAAAATTACAAGTGAATGATGAGTGTCGAAAATCTAACCTGTAAAGGTTGTTCATAGGGGCATTGTCCAATTTTAGAAATATGCCGTCTGCAATTGAAACAGTTCTGCCCGGAGATTTTACCATTGTTATTTTTACCGGACACGATACTGCTGGAGCAGTGTTATCAGAAACGCCGCCGTACGCCCCCATACCCAATTGAACATTATAGCCGTATGAGTAATTTAAATTTGTTTGAGAACTGCATAGGATTGTTTTTTTAGGATTACTAAAGGCTTCACTGACACCTATAAACCGGTTGCCAAGATATGGGGGGAGAAAATCATGTGCCCAGTCTTTTGCAGGAGTGATATATTGATACCATGGCATCCAATCCTGATAATCTCCGCAATATTCGAAAAATGCAATTCCAACTTGCTTTAGTTTGCTCGAGCAGTCACTCGCTTTGGCTTTTTCTCTGGCTTTATTCAGCGCCGGCAGAAGCATTGAGGCTAATATCGCGATGATGGCGATCACTACCAACAATTCTATAAGTGTGAAATTCAACGGACTGCAACCCTTTTTCAGTCGCATTTCCGTCTTACCGTTTGTCTTCTGGAACCTTGTTGTTTTCATTTTGTACCTTCTCCTTGTTAATTTAAAATGTCTCTTTCTTTATAACTCACAAACTTTAGATCCCGCAGCCGCGAAACCCGAAAGCGGAACCGAACTTTAGAACTTTAGAACTTCTTCTGTGGCGGAGCTGTTGATTTTCTTACAATAAGCTTTACTTCCAGTTTCCGGTTTTCAGTTTTATCCAGAAGATCCGCCCTTTTATTTCTTATCGAGTCTATCAGTATGTTTGCCGTTTCTTGGCCCATCTGTTCAAAAGGTTGGGCTACTGTGGTCAATGGCACTACCGCATATTTTGCAACATCCAAATCGGCGAATCCGATGACTGAAAGCTCTTCCGGTACTTTTATCCCCATTTTATAGGCAACCCGCAACACATTACAGGCGAGGTAGTCGGAATAACAGATAATTGCGGTTGATCTTTTATCCTTGGGTTCAGACAGAATGCTTATGATGGACGGTTCGCTTTCTTCATTTTGCGTAGCGAAGCCGTCTGCGATCCGCGGATTGCAGACGGCTGGAACATATTCCTTCATTCCGGCAATAAACCCATTTTTACGATTTACCATGAATTCCGTTTCTGACTTGTCTGAAATATATGAAATGCGGCGATGTCCAAGCCCGGCAAGATATTTCACTGCATCTCTGGTGCCCTGGAAATCGTCGGAGGTAATGCCGATGCCGGCAGTCGCGTTGCTAAGGTTGACGGTTGCGCAGGGAATGTGCTTTTTGTCCGCTTCCTGCATAATCAAATCAAAGGCACTATTTTTGGGGGAATGGAAAATTATTCCTGCGACACGTTGTTCTATTAATTGTCGTATAATATTTTCTTGGGTGTTATGCGCCAAATGGTATATTTTCACCGCGAAACTCTGCCGGGTGGCTTCTTCCAGAATGCCGGACATTATTTTGCCGATGTACTCCACGTCGGTAGCGTTGGCAACGAACGCGATCACATCATTTCTGCCGGTGACCATTGACCGGGCGATTTCATTGCGCTGATAACCGAGCTGTTCAGCGGCAACTTTGACGCGTTCGCTGGACACATCGCTTATTCTGAGTTGTTTCGCTTTGCCGTTCAAGACACATGAAACGGTAGCATGGCTGACTCCGGCCTCTCTGGCAATGTCTTTGATCGTGACCATAAATACCTTATAAAAGCTTAATTAAAACCTTGGATACACGTTTTAGCTATTACTAGAATACACGTTTTAGCAAAATATGTCAATACCCTTTTTGAAAAAAGGTAAAAATATTCGGCGGTTTAGTTAATATGCCGGTTTTGAGTCCCAAATGAGGAAACCTTTTTTCGCAAAAAATCCAGTAATATCCTTTTTATAAGCATATTGTAAATTATTTGCGCGCTGTTAGTTGACAAAATTACTATATATGTAGAGACAAGGAATATGGGTTGATTGCGCGCTTGCCGCGCAATAACCCCTCTTGAACTGGGCCGTGGGATATGGGGATTGCTTTTTCTCGAGGTCTCTTAACAGGCTGAAGCAGTGCATTTTCGACAGTTCAATCCTGGCGTAA
>CAIKZE010000218.1 GCA_903831825.1 uncultured Lentisphaeria bacterium
CTAAAGTGCTAAAGTTCTAAAGTGCTAAAGTTCTAAAGTGCTAAAGTTCTAAAGTGCTAAAGTTCTAAAGTGCTAAAGTTCTAAAGTGCTAAAGTTCTAAAGTGCTAAAGTTCGGGAGTTCTGAAGTTAGAAATGTTAAGAATTTTGGAATTTGGTTTGTGATAAAAATGGATTCAGCAAACAATAAAGTCAGTCAAGACTCGACGGAAACAAAAACAGCTTTACCATAAAGGACATGAAGAAATTGAAGTTTTTAATTGAAAAAGAATCTATCTTCATTACCTTCATGCTCTTCATGGTGAAGTGTATTCTCTGTATTCAGAGGTAAAAAATGGATTCAGTAAACAATAAGGAAAAAAGACAAATGAAAACTCAACTGTCAACTAAAAAGGAGAACGAAAAATGAGAGACAGAAAAAGGTGTAAGTTGTTGGAGTTCACGCTTATAGAACTACTTGTAGTAATCTCGATCATAGTGATTTTGGTCTCAATGCTGCTGCCTGCATTGGAAAAAGCCCGGCAAATGGCATATCAGTCAAAATGCCTGAGTAATCTCAAACAACTGGCATTTGGGGTAACTGGATATACCGATGATTTTAAGAGTCAACTTCCTTATGGAAATGGTTCCTCTTGCTATATGTTCAATGCTTTTGGTTATGGTGGCGTAGGTTCCTATATTGCCCTTCCCCGCAATTACAGCTATTATCCCACTGAAGGCGGAATTGCGCCGTATCGCTTTATGGCGTGGAATATCTGCCAATGTCCAGCCGGAGGGTATGATGGGCTCACGAATCCTTCATATACTCCCGCGGCTACCACATATCCCAATTATGGTTATGGATTGAATGCCTGGTTTAGTTATTGGCCGCTTGCGTCCCCCAATAATTATACCATAACCCTGGCGAGAGTAAAAAAACCTTCACAACGCATGTTGCTAGGCGATAGTGGCGCGGATTTGTGGCGTACATTTTACACAGGAACTAATGTCGGGAATTATCTGGGGATTCCATTAACTCAAACCGCTTTTCGGCATAATAAGCTATCTGGCTATGCGTTTGCCGATGGACACTCCGAAATGAGAAAACTGGCAGATGTTCCAACACAGCGTCCTGATGGCGGTCCAACCACCCTTACTGAGTTCTGGCGTAGCGAATAAACGCGCCACTGTAAAAGTACTCTTGGCAGGCCGGTGCATGCCAAGGGTGCAAGCCCCGTCAAGGCGGGTTAAATTCAAATTCTAAACAAGGTATATTGGGTTATGCTAAAAAAGGCTTGCTTGTTATTCTGCTTATTATCGACAGGTTGTTCACTGTTCGCTGAAAATATGTTAAAAAACAGCAATTTCGCGGAAAAAAGCATCGTGGGATTGCCGCTCAAGTGGGAGCTTCGCGGAACAAGTGTTGAAAATTGTTCAATGGCGGACAATGCAATAAAACTCAGCGGCGGCAAAGCCGGCGGCGGCGCTGTTCTAGTCCAGCATGACTTGTCGTTGACAGGCGGAAGCAAATATGTCTTGAGCTTCAAAGTCAAAAGCGCGAGGAGCAGCCGGTATCGGGTGTACTGCGCCTGGACAGTGTCTCGTGACGGAAAAACAGTTTGGCCTGGATCGGATACTGCATATTATACTGCTGATAAAGAGTGGAAAGAACGCAAAGCAACTTTCACATACGAGACCGATGCGACTCCGGCGTATGTGGCGATAGAGGTTGCCGGTGACGGGGAAGCTGAATTCCGCGATTTGGTCATCGAACTGGACAAAACAGATTCGCCGGACAAATCGAAGTTACTGATTAACAGTGATTTTTCTGTGCTGGATGCAAAAAAGAATCCTGCCGGCTGGGAAGCCCGCGGCGAAGAAAAATCGTTCTCTTACGGGAATGGCGGCGTGATGATGAAAGGAGGCGACGGCAAAGACTTGTATTTGATTCAGCGTAATCTGTCATTGCAGGCTGGAACAAGCTATGAAGTATCATACGAGGTAAAAGGCAGCAGGAAAGACGGAGAATACCGCGCCTATTACGAAATGATACAGGTAATTGACGGCAAAGATGTCTGGAAGTCGTCCGCCACTGAATTCCGCAAAACTCCGGATCAATGGCAAACCAAAGGTTTCATCTTTGCTTTTCCGGTAAAAGTCCGTTCATCTCATCTGGTTTTTAACGTCAAATCAGGCGCGGATGTCGAATTCCGCAATATAACGTTAAAAGCAGTTGACGAGAAAGCCGGGAAAAAACAGTTGGGCGGAATATGGCTATTGTATCCGGACAGCAATTTTACCAGGAATACGGCAGGGAAAGAAATGCTGTTCGTCAAACCGAATTCAGGAGGAGCAGGGGCAACCCTCAAAGGAGTGCCGCTGGAAGCCGGGAAAAAATACACTCTCAGCTACTCGGTGCGCGGCGAAGGTGATGCCGGAAATGCGACTGGTTTTCATCCGTTTCAGCTCAGAGTTGAATTTGATGGCATTGCTGAAAAAGCGGCTTCCATTTGGGACGATACTTGGAACAGCAGCTTTCAGAACAAACAGTTTTCGTTTGCGGTTCCAGCGAAAGCCGTAAGCGGAAAAGTTAATATTGAGTGCGTAGTGAATAAAGGATGCGTTATTTTTGATAATATTGCGTTGTCTGAAACGAAAGACAATCCGGCGGACAAATATGCCATTACCCTGGACACACCCTGTTATCGCGATATGATTTTCGCCAGCATGCCGGTTGCCGAAATTACCGGATCAGTGACGACAAATCCGTCCATCAGCGCCGTCAACCTGACATTAAAGAATGGCGGCAACATTGTTTATTCCGGCAAATTGATTAATAAAGGCGGCAAGGCGAGTTTCACAATTCCAGCGGCAGATTTGCCGGTGGGGAAATATTTATTGTCGGCGGAACTTGCCAATAAAACTGAAATCGTGGCGACCCCTCAATTGGTCATTAAAAAATTACCGCCGGCAGCGGTGGAAGTTGTGCAGGGGAAAAACCGTAATTTTTATATTAACGGGAAAGTGTTTTTCCCCATCATGTTCTGGCATAGCGTCGGCAAAGATAAGGAAACGCGGGAAGCTGCATTGTATTACGCAGCGCGCCAGGGAATGAATCTCATATTTAAGTTTGCCGCGGACGAAAAAAACATTTTGCTGATTTTGAATGAGGCGGAGAAATATGGCGTGAAGGTTGCATTAGAAGTGGAATGTGCCAAAAATTGCGAGAATGACGCGTTTAAGCTGTGGATTCATCATCTCTCGAATGCCTTAACTCCGGCGGTGTCCAACCACCCGGCGTTGCTCTGTTATTTTCTGGGAGATGAGCCATCCTGGGTAGGAGTACCAGCAAAGAATCTGGTCGCTTCGTATCAAGTTTTAAGAGAACTCGACCCTTATCATCCGGTCTGGATCAACGCGGCGCCGCGCGGCCCAATTGAAGAACATATGGAATATAGCAAGGCGGCGGATATTTACGGCGTGGATATTTATCCCGTGCCGTATCCGAACCATCATTCAGCGCTGGAAGACAAAGGTTTGACATCCGTCGGTAAATATGCGCAGCGCATGTATGAGTCGGTTGGCGGACGCAAGGCCATCTGGATGGCGCTGCAAGGGTTTTCCTGGACGTATGTGGATGAACAGAATGCTGATAAACGGCTTGATGGAACCGGCTATCCGACTTACACTGAATCACGTTTTATGGCTTATGATGCTCTGGTAAACAATGCCAGTTCGGTGGGCTACTGGGGGACTTTGTTCATTTATACCCCCGGCTTTTATGATGTGCTGTTCAGCATTACACGGGAATTGCGTGAGATGTCCGGCTTGCTGACGCAAGGTAAAATCGTGGATGACGTCACCAGTGAAAATCAATCCATCAAATGCCGGGCGATTGACTTTGACGGGAAAAAATATCTGATCGCGCTTAATAACTCCGATAAAGCAATAACCCCGGAAATCTCAGGAAAGTTTGCGGTTCCGGAATTACTGGTTTTTCAGGAAAATAGAACCGTTGCGGTAAACAACGGCAAATTCTCCGACAGCTTCAAGCCGTTCGAAGTTCATGTTTACGGCGAAGCCGGTCTGCCGCCGCCGGTTAATACATTACCGCCGACCAATCCGGAATTGGATAAACAAGGCAATCCATTCCATAAATATATTGAATACAAGCTTCACGCCGTGATGTATGACGGCAAAGCCAATTGGATATGGGAAAAAGACAATTTGAGGGTGGTCAGTTCCAAAGTATGGCTGGGCAAGGCGTTTGTGATAGACAAGCCGGTAAAGTCAGCCAAGTTGCTGATCGCGGCAGACGACTTAGGCACAGCGTATTTCAATGGTCAGCCGCTTGGCAAAATCGATGGATGGAATCTCTTGAAAGAGTTTGACCTTACCAGGCTGGTGCGCCAGGGCGGCAACCTGTTGTCTGTTTCCGCCGAAGACGCCGGGGGGCTTCCGTGCGGAGTGCTGGCGGACCTGAAAATTGAGACTGCCGACGGGAAAGTCATTTCCATCTTAAGTGACGCCGCATGGCAGGCTTCGGCCAAAGCAATGCCTGACTGGTTGAATCCATCCACAGTGCAAAAATGGAGTCCGGCCGTAATTGTCACGCCATATGGCGGCGGCAACTGGGGCAAAAAGGTGCAGTTGCCGCAGTAGACACGCTTGCAGCCGGAAGCGAAGGATATGTCGCCGGAATATCCCAAGAAAACTTTTAGAGACCGCCCGGCGTTTCAAGGTTGCATCAATACCATCGGCCATGCTGCTTATGGCTCTGTAGAGAAAACGGTGGATTACTGCCGGAAAACCATGTAAGTCATGATCCCGCTCACAAGAACCGATAATTAAGGAATACATGCAATGACAGAGATGACGACGAGAGAGCGTTTTCACGCCATAATGGAGTTTAGAGATTTTGATCGACTGCCCGTAGTCGAATGGGCGTCGTGGTGGGATAAGACAATAGAACGCTGGCGGAACGAAGGACTTCAGCCTGATGCGAAAGAACGTTATGACATAAGCAGGTACTTCGGCCAGGATGTTTATCATCAATTCCGCTATACAGGCATATATGGAAACTGTCCTTGCCCCGCGGCGTCCGGCGCCGGGCTTGTCAGCGATGCGGATGACTATGAACGCCTGCGCCAATATTTTTTTCAGCTCGAAGAAATAAATACCGATGCGCTTGAAAAAGTCGCAGTGCAGCATCGGCAAGGCGAGATTGCAACATGGTTCTCCTTCAACGGCTTCTTCTGGCTGCCCAGAGTATTTTTCGGCATAGAAAAGCATCTTTACGCATTTTATGATAATACGGAACTGATGCACCGGATGAATATGGAGAATGCGGAATGGATGTTGAAGGCAATAGATAAAATATGCAGTGTACTTACTCCGGATTTTATGACATTCGCGGAGGATATGAGCTACAATAACGGCCCGATGATATCGAAAAAACTCTTTGATGAATTTATGAAACCATATTACCGGCTGGTCATTCCGCGACTGAAGGATAGAGGCATCAAAGTCTTCATTGATTCAGACGGAGATGTCCACGAACCCGCCGGATGGTTCACCGAAGCCGGAATACAAGGCATTCTTCCGCTTGAAGCCCAAGCGGGTGTGGATCTGTCCAGACTCAGAAACGACAATCCGGAGCAGTTATATATCGGCGGTTACGATAAGATGAAAATGCCCGGCGGCGAGGAGTCCATGCGGGCGGAGTTCGAAAGGCTTCTTCCGGTCGCAAAGAAAGGCGGCTACATAATAAGCTGTGACCATCAAACGCCGCCAGGAGTTTCACTTGAAAACTATCGCATATATATGAAACTTTTTAATGAGTATGCCCGGAGCGTATAAGAATGAACTTAATCATTCTCCAGTGGAATATCAAGAAATACTGTTTGCCGCTGAATAATCTGCTGGAACCGGAGAAGATGGTTCGACAGATTCACATATACGGTAAAAAATGAAACAAAACAGTACCAAGGGACGAAAGGAGGGTAAAAAAGTCTTTTCATGGAAGGAATGAGATTTTAAAGAGAGTTACGATTTTTAAATGTAAACTACTGAGAAGGAGGTTGTCATGCGTAAAGTAGACTCTGTAATCACAAGGTTGGCATTGACAGGAATCATAGCGGGAATATTCTGCCCCGCGACATTATCGGCATATACTATTAATGGCTCGACCATAACTTTGGAGGCCTCGGACCGTAATACTTCCGATAATACCTCGCTGATTCAGGGATGTTTGAACACCCCTTCCACTTCACCCGCTCCAACTGGTTATACTTTTTCTAAAATTATTATTCAACCAGGCACAGGCAATGCTTCCTGGTTGGTGTGTCCGTTATTTTTCCAACATGCCAATACCGAAATTCATTTGAATGCGAATACTGTTCTGGAGGCAAAGACCGGCGGTTATCCGGGCGATCTTGATTGTGTACTCAAGGCAACCAACTTGAGCAATATCCAGGTAACCGGAGACACCGGTTCGGAAATATTGATGCATAAGGAGGAATATGCACTGCTGCCTGCGGCGGAATGGCGCAGTGCACTGAATTTTATGGGTTGCAGTAACGTAACAGTATCCGGATTGACGCTGGCAAATACCGGCGGTGACGGCATCTATCTAGACGGCGTGAATGGAGTTGGCTATTGCTCCGGAGTTACCATAACCAATGTTGTCACCGACGGCTGTGCCAGAAACGGCGTGTCGGTAATCAGTGTGGACGGATTGACTATAACCAACTGTACATTTAAAAATACCCAAGGACAGGGCAATGCTACCGCCAGCGGTCCATGGGCTGGAATTGATTTGGAACCTGATAATTCGTCGCAGCAACTGAAAAATATTGAAATAGATAATTGCGCTTTTCTAAATAACGGGCGTCGCGGACTACTTATACATACTCCGCAACTTAATGGTTCAAACGGGATATTGAGCATAACAGTCAAAAATTGCATCATGCAGGGTAATGAATTGTATGGCATTCAGGTTTCGTATGTGCCGGCCAGTTTGAGCGACAGTTCCAGTATAGTTTTTCAGGATTGCTCCATTAGTGATAATAAATATTTTGGAGTCCGGGTATATAATAAGGCCAGGGACGCCGGTACGCTTTCTTTTACTAATTGTTATTTAAATAATAATAATCTTACCGGAGATGATGCGCCATTTACTATATACAGCTTTTCTGACGCCACCGAGATTGGCGGGAATATCCAGTTGAATAATGTTGTGATTGAACAGCCGACAAACCGCTTAGTTAGTTATTACCTGAAAATAGATGGCACCTATGCTTTGATAGATAATGTTTCTGGAAAGGTCTATCCGTCCGGCGGCACATTGTCTACGACAAATACCACCAATATCAATGTTACGACGGCATCAAACGCGGCGCAGTCTTGGTGGAAAATGGATGAAACCAGCGGCAGCGCCGCCAACGACAGCAACGGCAATTGTGCCGGAACATTACTGAACAGCCCGACATGGGTGATCGGGCGAATCGGTGGAGCTCTGGCATTGAATGGCATCAATCAGTTTGTGACAGTGCCTAATGATGCATCACTGAATATCGGCACCAGCGATTTTTCAGTTTCTTTATGGATGCAGCGCGGTAGTGATAGTTCCGGTCTCAACAGACGGCTGATTTATAAAGGGGCGAATTCAAATTCTGAAATCGGCTACGCAGTGTTCGGCACGAACACTGCGATTGGCCTGGTACTTGGTAATGGATTGACCAGATATTCAACAACTTGTACCATTCCCAGTCTGGACCAATGGCATCACTTCGTATGCACTGTTGACCGTAGCAGCGGAAAAGCCCAGTTATATATGAATGGCGTATATCAGACGGGAATGGATATTAGCGCTTTTAACGAAGCTGATATCAGTAATACTCGGAATCTGCTCATCGGGACGGCAGCCGCCGACGGCATGCTGGCCTGGCCCGGCAAAGTTGACGATGTGCGCATTTACAAGCGTGTGCTGACGCCAGGCGAAATTGCCGATCCCGACTCCGGCCCCTCCAGCGCGTCCACCCACTGGCGGTTTAATGACGGCGCCGGCTCTGTCGCAACGGACAGTGTTGGACGTTGTAACGGTATGTTGCAGAACAATCCCACATGGACAACCGGAAAAATCGGCGGCGCCCTGACACTGAATGGTTCCAATCAGTTTGTAAGCGTCAGCAATAATTCATCTGATCTGAATATCGGCACTGGCGATTTTTCAATCTCATTATGGATGCAGCGCGGCAATGATAGTTCCGGCCTCAACCGGCGGCTGATTTATAAGGGGGCGAATTTAAATTCTGAAATTGGTTCCGCAATATTCGGCACGAATACTGCGATTGGCCTGGTACTTGGTAATGGATTGACCAGATATTCAACAACCTGCACCATTCCCAGCCTAAACCAGTGGCATCACTTTGCATGCACTGTTGACCGCACCAGCGGCCAAGCCAAGATATATATGAATGGCATATATCAGACGGCAATGGACATTAGCGCTTTAAGCGGTGTTGACATCAGCAATACCAGGGACCTACTGATCGGGGCGGCCGCCAATGACGGTACGCTGGCCTGGCCCGGTAAAGTTGACGACGTGCGCATTTACAAACGCGCTCTTTCCGCGGATGAAGTACTCCGTTTGTATTCAGCAGCACCGTGACCGTTAATTCGAAATTAGGAGTTGTTAAAAAAATAAACTTGACAAGTTTCGTGAAATACCCCGATGTGTTTTTGAGGCTGCTAAAGAGTACTGAGGGGTTTTAACCCCTGCTTGCTTATCAAACTGGAAGCTTGAGTTACTTTGAGAACCGGCAAACACAAAGGCATTCGGGAGAATCGCGAAGATGTAAAGGTTATTTTAAAACGGCTCATAAGGACATAAAGCCGGTCAGACGCCCGGCGCTCCCAGGATTAAGTCTCATTTTCGTGGCTGAATCTGTATTCTGTTTGGCTGTCAGCCTCTCAAGTCTTCTCTGTGTCTCTGTGCCTCTGTGGTTACGGTTCCACCCCGGATTTACGGCGCCCAGAAGGCGCGTTCCCATTCCATTTCGCTGTAAAAGCAGTTGCCGTTATAGGAGACATTCAAGTAGGGGGAGTAATTCTGGTTCGAATCGCCGTGCCAGCAGCAGCGCACCACCGGAAAGAAACTCAATATGGCGGAGTATTTTACATTGACGCTGTACGGATTGACGTCTGAACGGATGGACTTGGTTTTGACCTCGTTCCAGGTTTTGCCGGCATTGCTGCCCCAGCCCAGGCATTCCGCTTCAGTGAACTCATAAAAATAGCTGATTTTTATGACATCCGAATTCGGATTGTTGCCGTTAGGATCGTAAAAACTTACATTTCCGGGACGGTCATAAGCATTCGCATATTGTTTCATCGGATGCGTGTACCATTCTGACGGAACTGTTCCCGGATCGTTTCTGTCGTCCGGACAGTGATAGATTTTCGTGGAATTGGTATATGAGGGATAGAGCGTGGAAATCCAGGGAGGAAATACGTCCCCTTTGCAGTCCGTCCGGTAATTTTGAATCACCATGCCCAGTTGACGCAGATTATTCATGCAGGTGATCCGTTTCGACTTTTGCCTGGCCTGACTGAGCGAAGGCAGCAGCAGCCCGGCCAATATGGCGATGATGCAGATCACCACCAGCAATTCAATGAGCGTAAAATTCCGTGGCTTGAATGTTCCGTTTGGACGGTCGCGTCTTTCCAATATGCTGCTCATAATAATTTATTCTCCTCCGCTGTTTGCGCGGTTGTTTCCTGAACGGTTAAAATTTGAATTCCTGATGGAACTTTCTCAAATATGGACGTATTGGCGGTCCGGGTTCCGGCATCCAGCCCGTGAATCGTTTTTTCCCAGTAAAAAGGGTTGAAGAAAAGCTGGATAAAGCCTTTCCAGGCTCCGATTGAGATCAGCATCCAGTAGAACGGCATCAGCAGGGCGGCCGGCAGCAGGTGGTAATACCGGCGTTTAATACAGGCCAGGATGTGGACGCCCATAAACAGAAAATTGGCAAGAATCAGCAGTACGGTAGTCCCGAAAAAAATAATCGACAGCGCCGACCAGAAATGGCTTTCGGTCTCGCCCCAGTAAAACAGCGGCCATGGTTCCAGGCGCATCCCGAAAATCGCCAGTCCGTGATAATCAGCAAAATTATGCGGCCCGGCAATAATTTCCCAGGGAGTAACCCCCCAGGATAGAGCATGCAGGAACAGCAGCAGATAAAATCCGCCCGCCATCCAGTAAATTATATTCACCAGCATCATGAACGCACTGGCGCCGACGCTCAGATAAAAACCGAAAAATCCCCATAACCCCAGATGGCGCAACGTGTTCAGCGGATGGCGGGTATGGCTGAGATGCGTCTGGATGAAACCTTTTATCCAGCGGGAACGCTGGCGAATCCAGTTCCACAACTCGGAATTGGCTTCTTCCCAGGTGGTCGAATCCAGCAGACAGGTCTGGTATCCGTGCTTGTAAATCCTGATTCCCAGATCGCAGTCTTCAGTGACATTGAACGGGTCCCACCCGCCGAGTTCCAGCAGTACCTCCGTGCGAAAATGGTTGGAAGTGCCGCCCAGCGGCAGGGGAACGTCGAATGTCTGCATGCCGGGGAGCATCAGATCGAAGGTAGTGGAATATTCAATCGTGAAAAGCCTGGTCAGCAGGTTCTGGCGTGAATTGTAATAGTTCAACTTCGCCTGGACACATGCCATTTCGCGGGACGTGCTTCTGAACACGGCGACCGCCTTTTTCAACTGGTCCGGCTCCGGGCGGTCCTCGGCGTCATAAATCACGCAAAATTCGCCGCTTGCATATTTAAGCCCGAAGTTGCAGGCGCGGGGTTTGGTTTTCGGCGCCGAATCCGGCACCACGATTATCTTGTAATTCCAGGGCAGAAAACAGCGTTTCAGCGCCTGGAGAGTTTCATGGTCATCGCTCTCCAGCAGCAGTTTGACGTCGAGTTTGTCCGCCGGATAGTCCAGTTTGCCGATATTAAGAATGATCTTTTCGGCGATATTCGCTTCATGGTAAAGCGGTACGAGGATGGTATATACCGGCAGTTCTTCGTCGGTAATAGCCGCCAGTTCTTCCGCGGAGACTTTTTTCTCGCCCTGGCCGAACATGGAAACGCAGCAGGCGCTTATCCGGAAAATAGCCGCGCTGAAATACCAGAACGCCATCACCGCGGTCACGGTGAACAGAAAATAGTCCCAGCGGTATTTCAGGAATAACAGCATGGCGGCCGCTACCGCCGCATAAAATAAGACCTGCGGGCGGGAAACAGAAATATATGCACTATCCTCCCGGTGACATTCGACAAAGCGCCGCGTCACCGGGTCAAGATCTTCCATTCCGGGCAATGTTCTTTTCTTGTTTATCATAACCTTTGTAGAAAAACACTATTAACTATATATATTAACGTCTGAATTGTTTTTTTATTGCTCAAAAGCATAAAAAACTGGTTTATTTTCGTTTTTTTCACTGAAATTGTTGATGACGGCAACAATAAACGCAATTAAAAATGCGTTTCAGAGCTATAATTAGTGAATGGCAAATGGTTGGTATGTGTTACGAATTACGTGCTGCGAGTTATGGAGAATTTGATAGTTATGTTTTTATTTCGGAATTTTGACTTCTGTTCCCCGAATTCTGAATTTAAGGAATTGGAACAAAATAAACTATTGAATTTTCACCGAATATCTTGATTTGATTTTCGAGTTGCTTGTGAGGACGAACAAGCGGCGCGAAAAGCATTCAAGAGAGCGGTGTAAAAACATAGGTTCTTTTGAGACAGTTCCTTAGTTTTCCATTCTGACTCCTGAATTCTCTAAGGTAATATATTTATGAGATATTTCGAAAAAACGCTGATCGCCGCCGCGTTGACTGTCGTCTTTTTTTGCATTGACGGATGGAGTTTCGACAAGGCCGACTGGTTTGTCGAAAAAAACGGTTCGCCAGCGGAGAAACTCGGTTCCGCTACTGATTGTTCCGCCGCCACTACGCTGTCTTTTCCCAGTTCCGCCTTGATCTACAAGGAAAAAGAACGCCATACCTTGCGTCCGGAAAAAGAGGTTTTTCAGAAAAAAACCCTCTCCATCGAAGTAAAATTAGAGAGTGAAAACCCGGCTCCGGTTTCCGCCGTCATCTTCATCAAAGACAAAGACGGGCTGTGGTTTCAAACCAAACACGAATATAAAATCATTCCCGGCGAATGGCAGCGGCTGGAAACGGACATCGCCGGAGGCTCCGCGCTGGTTCCGGTCGGGCATAACGGCGCCTGGGACGGACGCCATCAGGTCGCGATGCTGGCCGCCGGCCTCTCCATTTACGGCAGCGCGGACCGGAAGTTCAATATCCAGTGCCGGCACCTGGAACTCAGCGGGGTCAGGCCCGTGCCGCCGCTGCAACTGCTGGACTGGAAAATGCCTGAAACCTGCGAGCGTTACGAAATTATTCAAAGCGATTTTGAGCTTTCGCGCGAATACTGCAATCCGTTCGACCCGGACGAGATCAGCGTGGATGTCGAAGCCGTCGCGCCCGGCGGCGAAACTATCCGCTGGCCGGCATTCTACACTCAGAATTTTATCCGGCAGCAACATTTCACCCGCGAAATAACCATTCCCTCCGGCAAGGCTTACTGGGCGTTCCGGTTCACCCCGGAACGCGCCGGCGAATACCGGCTGCGGCTGGTGGTCGAGGACAAATCCGGGAAATCTCCGGAACTGCTGGTCAGCCCTTGGAAAATCCTGTCCGCGCAGCCGTCAGGACGCAAAGGCTATGTCCGCGCCGGCAGCCGCGACCCGCGCTATTTTGAATTTTCCACCGGTGAGTTTTTCTTTCCCATCGGCATCAACACCCATACCAATATTGATCTGCGCAGTGAGCGGCAGTTCAAATTCGGGCACCTCCCCGACCGCGGCACCTACGATTACGACGAGTATCTGGCGGCAATGGCCGCGGGCGGCGTCAACGCCGTCGAAATCTGGATGGCGTCCTGGTCTTTCGCGCTGGAATGGAGCATTTCCAGGCCGTTTTACTACGGGCTGGGCCGCTACAACCTGGCCAACGCCTGGCGGCTGGACCATGTGCTGAATGACGCCCGCGAAAAAGACATTTACATTCATCTGACGCTGGACAACCACGGCAAACTTTCCGACTACAGCGATCAGGAATGGGACGACAACCCGTTCAATATTAAAAATCCGTTTGCCTTTTCCAACGGCGGTTTTCTCAAATCGCCGGAAGAATTCTTCTCCAATCCCCAGGCTAAGAAGCTGAACCGGCAGCGCAACCGTTATATTGCCGCCAGATGGGGAGCCTACACCAATATTTTCGGCTTCGAATTCTGGAGCGAAGGCAATCTGGTCAGCAACTTCAAGGACATCTATAATAACGGCGTGTTTGCCGACTGGCACCGCGACGCCGCGACCGAACTTAAAGCCATGGACCAGGGCAAGCATATGATGACCACGCATTACAGCGGAAGCTGCGTTGACCAGATCAAATACCCCGAAGCCCCCGCCATGCCGGAGTTTTCCTATGTGGCGGGCGACGCCTACCGCAGCCCGAAAATTCATTTTGTGGACCAGATGCGCCAGCATGCCGCGGCGCTGATGGTTTTCAACCGCCCGGTGCTGGCCACCGAATTCGGCGGCACCTCCGACGGCGGCAGGGCGGAACTGGTCGTCGGCGACATCCATACCGGATTGTGGAGCGCGTTCTTCAAGGAGCAGGCCGGAACCCCGTTCCTCTGGTGGCACGATTTCATCCACTTGAACAATCACTACCGCCACTATAAAGGGCTTTCGGAATACATCAAAGGCATTGATCTGCGCGGCAAAAATATGCAGTTCAAGGAACTGGACGTCATTGATCCCGCCGCCCCGCGCCCGCAGCCGGAATACCTTCCATCCATCCCCATGACCGACGGTTCATGGTCGCTGCAATGGAATCTCCGGGACTATTATCTGGCCTACATCAACGGCCTGCGGCTGCCGCTGGAAAATTGCCTGACCGGCTATTGGGGCAGACAAAATTATTTTGTCGAATGCTTCTCCGCGGGGGATGCGTCGAAAGTTTACGGCTGGGTTTACTGCCGGCGCTACGTGTTCGACTATCCGGATCCGGAAAAAGAAGACGCCCTGGCCTTGTCGAAAAACCTGCGCGTCACGCTCAATTATCCGCTGCCCGCCGGAACTTATGCCTTGCGGTTTTATAACACGATCACCGGCCAGGCGATTGGCGGAAGCGATATTCAAGTGAGTTGCGCCCCCGCTGTAATTAAAATTCCGCCGTTCAAGACCGATATCGCGTTCAAGCTTACCCGCCGTTTATTCTGTTCCAAATATGATCCGGCGCCGAAATCGCCGGAAGCCGTGGCGAAGGATAAACGCAAATGAAATTTAAAGCAATATTCATCCTCATTTTTATGCTGACGCTGTCCAGTGTTTTTGCCGCGGTTCCGGCGTGGCAGGCGCCGGGCGCGGAATACCGGCTGACGGTTAAAACGGATAATCCCGGCATCACCGGCTATATTGATCTCAGCCAGTGCGCCCTGCCCGAAAAACTGGATAACGGCGTTGACGTCCGGGACGAAAAAGGCGGAACGATTCCGTATTTTCTATACAAGAATTTCGGGCTTTTCATCGCTCCGGCGGCGAAGGCGCCGGTGCGCAATATTTACTTCGGCTTCAGGAAACCGGCGGAAGCGCCGCCGTGGCCGAAAGAACTGGGCGCGGTTCCCGAAAATTACCGGCTGCGGATCAGGATAACCAACGCCGGCCTGCTTTACATCACCGAACAGCAGTGGCTGGAGAAGCAGCAGCAGAATATCAATGACCGTTATGCACGGAACGCAAGCTGGATGGCGCGATATTTCATCGACCAGGGCTGGGAGCGTTACTATGCCCGGTATATTTATCCGTGGCCCGTGACGGACGTGAAATTCTACCTGAAACCCGAGCGCCCGGATAGGAACTGGGATAAACCTTATGATATCGAAGATTATCTGGCCTGGCGCAACCCCTCTTCCTACCGCCGCTCGAGCGGCTGGATCGAAAGCCAGTACCGGCTCAAAGGCGGAGACTTCCGGAAATATGACGCCATCCGCCAGGAATGGGCGGCCAAACGGCTGAAACGTTTCTGGACCGGACGCGAAAAAGAACTTAAACAGGCGGAAGTCAATTCCAAAGGCCTTCCCGAACGGGATATGATCAATATCTACGAAAAAAGGAAGCCGAATGAGGAGAAAAACAACTGGGAACAGGTGCTGCTGGACAAATGCATGTTCGAAGTCAGAAACAATTTTGCCGCGGGCTTCACCGGCATGCTGCTGGTTCCGGCGGACGGCGAATATGAGTTCGCCGTCAATACCAGCAGTTCCACGCTGCTGCTGCTCGATGATAAAATCGTCCTCAACTGGTACGGCGCGCACGAACGCAACCCCGGCTGGGAAAAAATCGTCAAAATCAAACTGAAACGCGGCCTTTCTTCGTTTAAGTTCTATTACCACAAAAATCTTGCCATTACCTATGCGGCCTGCGCCTGGAAAAAGCCGGGCGACCGCGAATTCACGATCCTGCAGGACGACGACTTCTCGCCCGGCTGGCCCTGCACCCCGGAAGCCTGCACCGGCCAGGACGGCAAAATTTATCCGCTGGTCAGCAAAACCGGCTCCTGCCTCCTCTACACCGGCAAACGCGAAAAATGCCTCTGGGAAAAGTACGCCGTGACCGCTTGCGGCGACGGCGGCTGCGACTGGATCGTCAACGGCCAGACCTTCCCCGGCAAAACCATCGACCTGATTTTGAAGGAGGGAACCGATGATAAAATCATGTTGATTCCGGAAGATAAAACCTATTCCACGCTGCGCCTGTATCGTTTCGACGACGGCAAGGAAAAACCTTATACTTCGCCCGACCTGACGCTGAAACTGTGGACCCCGGATTTTATTTTCGATGATGAAACGCTCGACCTGTTTGTCGAGGTCAATTCGAAACTGCCCTACCCCGTGGAATGTTTTCTGGACACCGTCGCGTCGCCGGCCAACAGTTTATTCGCCAACGGACGCGAAAAAATCTCCCTGCCGGGCAAGCCGGTCTCTGAACAGAACCGCTTCATCCCGGACAGCGTTTTCAAAAAACAAATCGTGCTCAAGGGCGAAGATTTAAAGCAAAAAACCGAAGTCGCATTCAACCTGAAAATGCCGAACATGGCCTTCGACAGCAAAAAGATAAAATTCATCAAAGTCCCGGACCTGCCGACGACGGACGCGGGCATAGACTCCCTCCATGACGCCGACGGCAACATCGTAATCCCGGTCATTCACCGCCCGGAACTGTCTGAAATCAGGCAATGGGAACTTCCCGCCACCGTGATCAACCGGCTTGCCGGAACCTCCAAAGTGCTGATCGTGGCGGATGATTTCGCCTGCGGCAACAAGGTTTTCAGCGACATGCTCCAGGAACTGCTGAATCAGGAGGAAATCGAACTGGAATTCATCCCCTGGCGCAATTCCGGCGACAACCGCCTGCTGGAAAATTTCGCCGCCACGCTCCCCTTCATCCTGAAATCCGACGCCGACGCCGCCATCATCATTCCCCCGGTGCGCGAACTCCATGACGGCATTCCGGTCAGGAATCAATACCGGATGTTAGCCGCCCTGATCTCCGGCTTCAAAGGCCGCAACCTGATGCTGGCCACCCCCTTCCCCCCCGCTATTCCGACGTCCCAGGAGGAAGAGCTCTCCAACGAAGTAAAACGTCTGGCCCGCGAATACGGCGCCGCCGTGCTGGACTTGAATTATTACCTCAAGGAAAACAAAGACTGGCGGAAGTCCTACCGCACCACCCCCGAAAATGAAAGTTCCCTGGAATTGCTCCCCGTCCAGAACATCGAAGGCGTCTGTAGAATCATAGCCAAGGAACTGCGGTAGTTCCATTTATTTCTCCCAGATATCTTTACAATCTCTTTCAAGTTGCTCATGAGAGATAGTATGATTACGGCGAACATTGCCGCGGCCGATATAAGGGAAGCGGCTGGGGAAAGACATTGAAACCTTATTATGTTTTGCCTCAACTTGCTTGCGCCACTCGTCAATGGGCGTGTTGCAAATATCGCTGATCTTGCATCCGGTAAGACGTTCAACTAAATTGTTTAATCTCTGCGGAACAGAATATCCTCCACTCGGGGGATTTGAAACATTAGAGTTTGACATTTTACAGCCTCCATAAGATAACAAAGCATAAGATTAAAACTGAACAATTATAAAATATCTTCTGTAATAACATTTTACAAATTTCTGATTCCCTGGCCCGCGAGTACGGCGCCGCCGTCTTAGACCTTAATTATTACCTCAAGGGAAATAAAGACTGGCGGAAGTCCTACCGCACCACCCCCGAAAATGAAAGTTCCCTGGAATTGCTCCCCGTCCAAAACATCGAAGGCGTCTGCCGAATAATCGCCAAAGAACTGCGGTAGTAGTATCTGTCCGCTACTATTGCTGACTTATCCTGAAACCGGGACTGTGTTTATCCTCAACTGACGGGATCTATGTCAAAAATATTTCTCCATAGCTCTTGAATTTCCAATGATACACGGTTAATCTATTAGTAAAAAAAGATAGTAGTTATCAGATCATTACAAATTTTATAGCAAGTTGCATATAGGGCTTAAGTTTGATCGCCGTTTGGGTAAATATACCGTTAAAAATCAAGATAAATCGTCATCCCGATAAGTTAAGGAAAAAACTCAGTGAGCTTAATAGCGCCCCAGATAAATAGAGCGGTACAACAAGAACTATTTGATTTATCCATGTATACATCATCTCAAAAAAAAACCGCGACACGATCTGCGAGATCAGGAACTTTTACTGACAATATGAAATTGCCAATACATCGGTGGTTTCGGTATTCAGCGGGATTTTCTGCTGAATGGGTAGAGCAATTGATTCACGAATATTCTCCATCCTCAGTTCTTGATCCATTTGCGGGTTCAGGCACAACGTTACTCGCGGCAGAGGCCGCCGAAGTATTAGCTTATGGATATGAGAGTCATCCTTTTGTTGCCCGAATAGCAACTGCAAAAACTCATTGGAACCAGCCAGTTGAGAAGCTATTAGAAGCGAAGGAGGAATTACTGCTCGTCGCCTTGCGAAATACGTCTCCGGAAATGGGAGTTGTTCCTGATCTGCTGAATAGATGTTACACGCCAGAGGCATTACAGCAACTTTACGCCCTCCGCGATGCCTATTTGTTTTGTGCCATGCGCTTTGATCCGGAAATATCCCAACTATTATGGTTGGGGATTACTGCAATCCTCAGATCATGCAGCTTTGTTGGAACAGCGCAATGGCAATATGTTCTGCCCAATAAACGTAAATTAAAGTCTTTAGACCCGTTTACGGCTTTTGAGCAAAAGATTCTTGATATGTCAATTGATATGGCAATTTTGCGAAACACCGGTTGCCGGAGCGATGCAAAAGTTCTTCTCCATGATGCTCGCGCCGTATCAGATGAAATACCACGCAATAGCATCGACCTTGTAGTCACGTCTCCCCCTTATCCTAACAATTATGACTATGCTGATGCCACACGGCTCGAAATGACGTTTTGGGGCGAAATAAGGGGATGGTGTGATCTTCAGGAAACTGTTCGTCAGTTCATTATTCGCTCTTGTTCCCAGCACGCTACAGCCGAGAGACTCAAACTTGAGACGCTGCTTGCCGATAAGTCTGTGGATTCAATTCGTGAAGAATTGTCCGCAGTGTGTAATGAACTATCGGAAGTTAGACAAACGAAAGGTGGGAAAAAGGCATACCACACCATGATTGCCGCATATTTCTGCGATCTATCAAAGGTCTTTCAAGCATTGCGTCCTCTCTGTAAAGTTGGCAGCACGCTATGTTTTGTTATTGGGGATTCGGCGCCATACGGAGTATATGTACCTGCTGAAAACTGGCTTGGACGGCTTGCCATTGCAGCAGGATTTAATTCTTTTTCATTTGAAAAACTCAGAGATAGAAACATTAAGTGGAAGAACCGAAAACACAGGGTTCCTCTCTACGAAGGTCGTCTCTGGATAAAGGGGTAATAATGGCTAATTCACCTTCTCACCGTTTTGGACAAATAATCGGGGATTTACTTGAAGAAATCATGACCCCGCAACTTCAGTCTTTCTGTGACAAACGGAACCTGTATTTAGACAAAAAAGGTATTCGTGGAAAAGCGCGAGGCGGGAAAAAAGTCGCATGGGTTGATAAATATGAAAATATTCACGATCTTGATTTTGTCATTGAGAAAAACGGTACTGTTGACAAACGAGGTCGCCCACTGGCATTCATCGAGGCAGCTTGGAGGCGTTACACCAAACACTCTCGAAACAAAGCTCAGGAAATCCAAGGAGCAGTACTGCCTATTGCGGAAAAATATAATTGGGATAAACCATTCTTAGGTGTTATTCTTGCTGGAGTTTTCACGTCTGGGTCGTTGACTCAAATGAAAACATCTGGTTTTGAAGTGGCTTTATTTCCCTATGATAGCATTGTTTCCGCTTTCCACTCAGTTGGCATTAACGCTAACTTTGACGAAAAAACTCCTGATTCAATATTTACGCATACTATTAACCAGATCGAAAAGTTGACCACTAAAAAACGTAGCAAATTGAAGGACCATCTTGTCAATAGCAATCAAGTACTGCTGGATAAGTTCTTCGCTGAGTTACAGTCCACACTTGATCGGCAAATCGAACAGGTTATTCTCATACCATTACACGGTCAGCAAAATGAATTCGGAACCATCGCAGAAGCAATAACATTCGTCTCTAAATACCAGGAAGATGTTTTACGGGATGGGGTTTTCAGAAAATACGAAATTATTGTTCGCTACAGCAATAGCGACAAGGAATATGGGTTGATTGCGCGCTTGCCGCGCAATAACCCCTCTTGAACTGGGCCGTGGGATATGGGGATTGCTTTTTCTCGAGGTCTCTTAACAGGCTGAAGCAGTGCATTTTCGACAGTTCAATCCTGGCGTAA
>CAIKZE010000219.1 GCA_903831825.1 uncultured Lentisphaeria bacterium
TTACGCCAGGATTGAACTGTCGAAAATGCACTGCTTCAGCCTGTTAAGAGACCTCGAGAAAAAGCAATCCCCATATCCCACGGCCCAGTTCAAGAGGGGTTATTGCGCGGCAAGCGCGCAATCAACCCATATTCCTTGTCCTTGTCTGAACTGAGAAAAGTTATTTAAATACCAATAAAGGGCGAAAAATCCTGTCAATAAAAAACAGCTCAGAATATATTTGTCTGAACATATTCCTTTAAGGATATTCATCACGGTTCTTTTTTCATTTACAACATTAACGCTGCTCAACAAATACAGACAACAGACCGGAAATAAAAACAATACCGATGTTGACACGGTTAAAATGGCAAGCATTGCAATAAACGCCAGCAGCAATGCCACCATACTTTTCGAGATTGCACTCCAATGATTTTGGCTTTTTTGATAAAAAATCAATCCAACCGCAAAAGCAATAATCAGAAAGGTTTGCAGCGAATATCCGCGGCCAGTCTGCGAATAGTGGATTAAGCCGCCGCTGAGAGCCGTAAATAAAATTGCAAAAGAGCCTGCCCCGGTTTTCCCGGTTATCAAATATGCCCCTGCTCCCGCCAGCAGCATGGTTAGAACTCCGGCAATAAAGGAATTAAGGCGTATTCCGGCTGCAAGGTTATCAGGACCTGTAATCATAAGGGAATATTTTATTAATAAAGAATTGAGGGGGTGATTATTGGGTAGCGCCAAGTCAGTAAAAATTACTTTATTTGTTGCTCCGGCATAGGATTCCAAAGTCCATATTTCATCATATTCCAGGGCTTTTGACAATATTCCATCCGTTCGCAACCATATTCCGGCGATAAACGCCAGAAATGCCAGAACCCAAAAAAGAGAGTTTCCTGATAATTTAATGTTCATTCAATTATTGTTATTGTATGGATCCCGCGCTGTTTCAAAGAATATTATCAATATACTTTAGCGCATAGGAGATGCAAGCATGGTTGAGCCGCCATTTCAGCAAAATACCTTACAACCGCTTTTGACGGTAGTAAATCGAATCGGCTTATTGACAGATTTCAATATTTAACCGGTATTGCTATAGAATTATTCTTAAGCGACTCAGTAGCCGCTTCAAGGGCTGCCACCACCTCATAACCATTCATGCCGTCAGTCAAAGGCCTTTTTTTATTAATGATACAATCTACAAAGTGATTGCATTCACTCCTTAAGGGTTCGCTCAGCCCGATTCTCGGGATTAATACCTGCCCGTCCTGGATGCTGAACTGGAACTCTGCAATCGTTCCCTCAACCTGTTCCCGGTATTCCGCGCGAGTGATTGATTTGTCAAATATCCTGATGGGTTCTCCGGGAGCCATGTCGTCCCAGACCAGCATTTTTTTATCTCCGACCACGGTTATCTGACGAACTTTGCACGGATGGAGCCAAGATGCCAGAATGTTGCATTTTACTCCATTCCTATAGCTGAAGGTAGCAGAAACAACATCTTCTATTTTAGAGTCTAACAGGCAACTGCCGATGGCGGTAGCCTCCAGCGGGCGGTCACTCAGCCAGTAATTAAAGATTGATATATCATGCGCGGCCAAGTCCCAAAGCGCATTGGCATCATTCCTGACCGGGCCTAAATTAGTGCGCTGACCATGAATAAAAAGTATTTTCCCCAATTCGCCGCTTTCTATCTGCTCTTTGACGTAACGAATGCCGGAATTGTAAAGAAACACATGGCCTACTATAAAGCACAAACCTTTCTGGTCTGCTATCGTCATCAGCTCCCGGACTTGTTGCGCGGAAGGCGCTATCGGTTTTTCAATGAAGAGATGCTTGCCTGCCTTTAGCGCCGCCAGGGCAATTTCGTAATGAGACCCCAGCGGGGTGGCGACAATCACCGCATCCAATCCGTTGCCCGGGGCAACCACTTCAGTATAATCAGTGGTAAACGGGACTTTATACCTGTTCAGTTTGCGTTGTTTGTCTGGCGATTTGTCGCAAATTATTTCAAGTGAAACATCCGGATGTTCGTAAAAATTTCTAAATAAATTAGGTCCCCAATGTCCCAAGCCGATCATGCCTACTTTTAACATTCTAACTCCCTGGTTAAATTATAATTTTCTTAACAGCCGTGCCGGATTTCCCGCATAAACCCCTGCAACAGCAATGTCTTTTACCACAACACTGCCCGCGCCAATCACTACATTATCGCAAATTTTTACCGGGAGAATGGTGGCGTTTGAACCAATGCTTACTTTGTTGCCGATAACAGTCGGAAGCCAGTCTTTATCTTCTCTGGAAGGCATTCCCGCTTTAAATAAATCATTAACGAACATTACGCCATGAGCAATAAAACAATCTTCCCCGATTGAAACCTTGTCGCAAATGAAAGAATGTGACTGCACCCTGGTTCTGCTGCCGATATTGACATTCCCTTGAATTTCAACAAAAGGGCCGACAAAGCAATCATCGCCGAAGGTACATGAATAAAGGTTCACCGGTTCAACGACTTTAAAATTACTGCCGTGTGTTACATTAATAATCCGGCACTGATATCTGGTTATTTCAGAATCCATTAAAACTCCCTCCGGCAATTACTGCATTTACTATTTCAACCCGACCCCGACTTTTATCCATGGTTCCAGCATTTCCCACCAGCCGACAAATGGTTTTATTTTAGAATAATTCTTTTTTGCGGCAGGATAGATCATGCTGATGGGCACTTCGATACACCGGTATTTAAGCTTCAGCGCTTTGGCATACAGATAATATTCAAACTGATAATGCCAAAGCCAGTCTTCCTGCCATTTTACAGCCGGATTATTCACAATCTCCGTTTTAAATGCACGATAACCGCAAGTCGCGTCAGTCAGCTTCTTAAAAAAAAGCAGCCAGATTATGGCATTTACCACCAACGGGATGGATATTTTTCTGAACAGCGGCAGATTGGGAGAATCACCGCCCTCCAGGAAGCGAGACCCGGTAACATAGTCAGCCACGCCATCTTTAATCGGGTTGATGACCCGGTGCATCTGCTCCGGTATCATCTTGCCGTTGCCGGCGATATTGACAACGATTTCACAATTCCGTTTAAGCGCCTCTTCCACGCCAATTTTTAAAGCATAGCCGATGCCGTAATTTTTGTCCAGACGGATACATTCAAATCCTGACCGGTCAATAATTTCGGCGGAGCCGTCGGTGCTGCCGTTGTCAACAATGATAAAGACATCCGCGGGCATCGTTTTCTTGCATCGTTCCAGAAGTTCCGGAAGCTGTTCCCGCTGGTTATAAACCGGCATTATACATAAAGCCCGCATGGTAGTTTTTCCTGTTTACTTCAACAGTTCAAGCAGTGTGCTGCATACGGTCGACACTTCGTTTTCGGTCATTTCCGGAAACATCGGCAGAGAAATAATTTGACTCGCCACTTTCGATGAAACCGGGAATGACTTTGCGGCAAAATCCATATTCGCGTATACTTTCTGCTTGTGCACGGGAACCGGGTAATGAATACCGGCGAATATTCCGGCCTCATTCAGCTTCAACAGTAATTCGTCACGATTCAGGTCTTTAAGCCTGATGACAAAAAGGTGATAATTCTGGAAGCTTCCCGCCGGAGCTTCCGCCGGCAATACAATGGCTTTGCAGTCACTAAGCAACCGACGATATTGACCGGCAAGCTGATTGCGCGCCTGGTTCCATTCGTCAAGATGCTTAAGCTTGAAATCAAGAATTGCCGCCTGGATTGTGTCAAGCCTGGAATTGCCGCCCTCGCGGTCGTGAACATATTTTACTTTCCCTCCCCAGTTCCGCAACGCCCGGATTTCTTCAGCGAGAGCCTCTTCATTAGTCGCCACAGCTCCGCCGTCTCCAAACGCTCCTAAATTTTTCCCGGGGTAAAAACTGAATCCTGAACCCATGCCCATACTGCCGCATTTTGCTCCCTGACAGACACTTCCGTGCGCCTGGCAGGCATCTTCCACGATAATAGTTTTCGCACCGAATTTACGTTTAATCGCGGAAATGTCGTACGGATAACCGTAAAGGTGAACCGGCAGCACCACTTCCGGCACCGGCCCATCGTATTTGTCAACGTCGATCTGATAAGTTTTTTCGTCAATATCACATAACGCGATTCTGCCTCCCGCGTTGGCAATAGCCAATGCGGTGGCAATAAAGGTATTATTCTGAGTCAACACGGTTTTATCTTTAACCCCGTAAGCTTTAAGCAGCAAAGTAAGGGCATCTGTTCCGGAACCTACGCCAACAACATATTTTACGCCAAGATATTTGGCAAAATTCTCTTCAAACTCGTTCAATGCTTTTCCCATAACAAACTGGCAGGATGAAGCAGTTGCTACTAATAAACGGTTATATTCATCCTGATATTTTTGGTAATTACGTTGCAGATTGACAAGAGGAATCGCCATATTTCAATACCTTAATTTATAAATAATCAAATTTAAGCACTATACAACAAAAACAGCAAAAAACAATCAGCATATTTCCGCACATAGGAGATGCAGGCGAGTTTGATTCGCCATTTCAGTAAAATACTTTTCGAACTTGTACCTGCCGGCAAACCGGATTTCCATACAATATTTTTGTATTTTTACTTGAAAGAATCAGGTTTCGGTTCAATCATAACTGCTTTAATAATTTTTAAAGAGCAAGAGAGATATTATGAGCAATAAAGAAAATATTACGTTATGGCATAACCGCAAGAGTGCCGGAACAGGTAAAGAACAGGATGATTTTCTGCCATATATGGAAGTGCATTTGTTGAAAACCGAACGTCCGCTTGGCGCAGTTCTGATTTGTCCCGGTGGCGGCTATGGCGGGCGGGCGTCACATGAAGGAGTGACTATCGCCGAAAAATTCAACGCGCTGGGGCTCCACGCATTTGTCGTACATTACCGGGTGGCGCCATATCGTTTCCCGGCTCCGCAGGAAGACGCTTTGAGGGCGATAAAAATCATCCGCTCACGTGCCGCGGAATGGAAAGTTAAGCCGGATAAAATCGCGATCTGCGGATTCTCCGCCGGCGGGCATCTTGCCGCTTCCAGCGGAATCTTTTTTGATGAGGTAAAAGCCGATGACGGAGACAAGGCCGACAGTTGTTCCAGCCGTCCGGATGCGCTGATCTTGTGCTACCCGGTAATCAGCAGCGGCCCGAAAGGCCATCAGGGTTCATTCATAAACCTGCTCGGCCCGGAAGACGCTCCCGGACATAAGGAAAAATATTCACTGGAGAAACTAGTCAGCAAAAATACGCCTCCCTCCTTTCTCTGGCATACCGCCGATGACGGCGGAGTGCCGGTGGAAAACAGCCTGATGCTCGGCATGGCGCTTCGGGAACATGAAATCCCTTTCGAACTGCATGTCTTTCCGCAGGGCCGTCACGGGCTCGGGCTGGCTCCCGAATATCCAAATATCGCAGTCTGGCCGGAGCTCTGTCTTACCTGGCTGAAGAACATGGGCTGGTAGACAGGTCAGTTCTGGACAATTTTTCTGATGCTGGGAAGGCCGCCGTGGCGGACGATGTCGCCGCGGTTCATATAGATGATGTCTTCGCAAATGTTGGTCGTTAAGTCTGCAATACGCTCCAGATAGCGCGAGACGCTGAGCATATTGAGATAATAATCAACGTTTTCCGGATGCTTTTTAATTAAAGCCTTTATGTCTTTGAACATCTGGCTGTTATAATCATCCACGATATCGTCTTTTTCGATAACTTCGAGCGCCAGGACTTCATTCATGTAAATTAATGAATCAAGCGCGCCTTTGAGCATGCTTCTGGTTACATCCATCATCGGCTTGAAGTCCAGTTCCCATTTGCACTTTTTACCTTCGGCAATGGCTTTGGCGCGTTTGGCGATGTTGGCGCCGAGATCGCCGATGCGCTCCAGGTCATTATTGACTTTCAGGCAGGCGACGACATAGCGCAGATCGCTGGCGACCGGCTGGTGGAGCGCCAGAATTTTGAGACATTCCTCTTCGATGGCTATTTCCTTCTTGTCGATGGTTTCATCATAGTCTATGACTTTAAGCGCTTTTTCCGCATCGTTTTCAACTGCGGCGTCAACGGCGCTTCTGACCGCATTTTCCACCATTGAACATAGGATCAGAATATCTTTTTTAAGACTGGCGATGGCGTTATTCAAGTGAATGTTCATTTTCGGCTCCTGTTGTTTTTGTTAATGTTAAATTAACCGAATCTTCCGGTAATATAATCTTCAGTTTGTTTATTTGCAGGACTGGTAAAGATTTTTTCAGTAATATCAAATTCGATTATTTTCCCCTGAAAATAAAAAGCGGTGTAATCGGAGATTCTGGCCGCCTGCTGCATATTGTGGGTCACAATGACAATGGTGAACTCCTGTTTGAGCTCTTCAATCAAATCTTCGACTTTAAGGGTGCCGACCGGATCGATTGCGGACGTCGGCTCGTCCATCAGCAGCACTTCCGGCTCGCCGGCAATCGCGCGGGCGATGCAAAGCCGTTGCTGCTGTCCGCCGGACAGGGCCATGCCGCTTTTTTTCAGCTTGTCCTTAACTTCATCCCACAAGGATGCTCCGCGAAGCGCCTTTTCCACATGATCGATGATTTCACTTTTGGAAAGCGAAAAATGCAGTTTTAAAGGATAGGCGACATTGTCGAAAACAGACATCGGAAACGGAGTGGGTTTCTGAAAAATCATGCCGACTTTGCGCCGCAGTTCCAGAATATCCACGGAATTGTCGAGAATGTTTTCCCCGTCCAGAAAAATCTCTCCTTCGGCGCGCTGTTCCCGGTACAGTTGATAAATGCGGTTGAAAGTCCGGAGCAGGGTGGATTTGCCGCAGCCGGACGGACCGATGATGGCGGTAACCTGTTTCTCCAGGATGTCAATATTATTATCGAAAAGCGCCTGATGCATTCCGTAATAAAAATTCAGATTGCGGACCGATATTTTGGTTTTTTCCGCTGCTGCCGTGTGGTTGATGATAAGGTTGCTGTTATTTTCCATGTCTGCTGTCCTTGAATAAAAATCTGCATGAAATGTTTAAAATCAATATCGCCGCCGTAATAATCAGCGCCGCGCCCCAGGCACGGGTATGCATTTCAGGAAACGGCGAATTTGTGGCATATTCAGTAATCGTGATGGTCAGGTTGGAGGTCGGTTGAGTAAAATACCCGAACGGCCAGCTATCGCTGCAAAGCGCGGTGAAAAGCAGCGGCGCAGTCTCTCCGCTTACTCTGGCAACCGCCAGCAGCACGCCTGTTGTCAAGCCGGTTTTGGCGGCACGGCAGACAATGTTTACCGTGGTCTTCCAGCGGGGCGCGCCCAGCGCCAGCGCGGATTCGCGCAGGGCGTCCGGCACCATCAGCAGCATGTCTTCTGTGGTACGCAGGACTACCGGAAACATAATAATGGACAATGCGACGGATCCAGCCAGGCCCGAAAAAGTTTTTGTGGTATAAACCATCAGCGCGTAAACGAACAGTCCGACGATGATTGAAGGAATTCCCATCATCACATTTGCGGAGAACCTGATGACATTGCCGAGTTTATTGCCTTTGGCAAATTCCGCCAGATAAATTCCGCCGAGCAGTCCGGGCGGAACTCCGATGACTACCGCGCCCAGCGTAATAAAAATTGTTCCGAGAACGGCATTGGCCACCCCGCCGTCCGGAATTCCGTATGGTTTGGTCGGTTCGGTGAAGAAGGCCCAGGAAAAACTGCGGAACCCGTTATCAAAAACCGTATATAAAATCCAGCCCATAAACAGCAAGGCGAAACCCACGGTCAAAATTGAAGCGGCCGTAACTGCCAGGTTGGTCGTTTTTCTGAAAAAAAGCCCGCGTTTTTTCATTATTTTTCTCCCATCTGCCTGCTCACTCTGTTAAGCCAGAACTGAGCAAGCACCTGAATGAGGAAAGAAATTACCAGCAGAATTAACCCCAGTTCAAACAGCGCGCTTCGGAAAACGCCCTGGGCTTCCGCAAAATTATTGGCCAGCGTGGCGGAGATGGTAGTCCCCGCCTGATAAAGTGAAGTCGGCATTTTCTGAACATTGCCGATGACGAACAGCACCGCCATCGTTTCTCCCACTGCCCGCCCGAGTCCCAGAAAGATTGCGCCGAGCAGGCCGCGGGCGCCGTAGCGCATGGTAATATCGAGCGTCACTTCCCAGGAGGTCGCGCCGGCGCCGAACGCCGATTCCTTGAGTACCGGCGGCACCATCCGGAATACGTCGCGCATCACCGCGCAGATAAACGGCAGAATCATCACCGCCAGGATTATTCCTGAAGTCAGAAAACCGAAACCGTTGTATTCCCCGGCGAAAAGCGGAATTATTTTAAGATGAAGAGTATTCGCCAGAAACGGTTGTACATGATCCTGCATGAACGGAACAAAAATAAACAGGCCCCACATGCCGTAGATGATGCTGGGGATCGCCGCCAGCAGATCAATCGCATGGCTCAGCGTATGACTCAAGGCCGGAGGCGCGGTTTCAACCAGAAACATCGCCACAATAAAACTTAAAGGAACAGCAATCACTACCGCGATTGCCGTTGTTACCAGCGTCCCGGCGATTGCGGGCATTGCGCCGTAGAGATTTTTTACCGGGTCCCATTCGCTGGAAGTCAGGAAATCCAGCCCGAACTCCTTGATTGCAGGAATCGAGCTCCAGAACAACTGGATAAAAAAACCGAACATCACCACCGCCGCCAGCAAGGCGCAGACCGCGGTGGTGATTTTGAAAAACTGATCCGCCGCATCCGGCGAGATCAGTTGTTTTTTCGAATTTTCCATCAAATCTTCTTAATTATTCTTCCGATTTATAGTTAACCGGTTTGCCGTCGGCAACCACCGATTTATCCCAGGCGGACTTGACCAGATTGAAAACGTTTTCCGGAATCGGAACGTATTTCAGATTGGTCGCGCTCTGAGCTCCTTCAGTGAAACACCATTTGAAATATTTGAGCATGGCTTCGGCCTTGGCTTTGTTCTCCTGATTTTTATAAATCAGAATAAAGGTGGCGCCGGTGATCGGCCATGAATCTTTTCCCGGCTGGTCGTTCAGTTCCATATAGAACGCCGGCGCATTCTGCCAGTCGGCATTGGCTCCGGCCGCCTGGAAAGTGCTGATTTCAGGTTTAACGAAATTGCCGTCACGGTTTTTCAGCATAACGGTCGGCAGTTTTGATTCAAGCGCATAAGTATATTCGACGTAGCCGATGGAACCCTTGACTTTCTGCACGTTATTGCAGACTCCCGGGTTCTTCTGACCGCCGATGCCGACCGGCCATTTGACGGATTTGTCGCAGCCGACATCTTTTTTCCAATCAGCTGAAACTTTCGTGAGATAATCGGTGAATATCCAGGTGGTGCCGGAACTGTCGGAACGATGAACAACGGTTACCGGAAGGTCCGGCAGCTTCAGTTCCGGATTGAGTTTGGCGATAGCCTGATCGTTCCAGTTCTTGATATTGCCGAGGAATATATTGCCTACGGTTTCGCCGTCAAGCTTAAGCTGGTTGATTTCCACGCCCGGCACATTGACGACGATGACAACCCCGCCCATCAGCATCGGAAACTGCATCAACCCGTCTTTTTCCAGTTCTTCCAGTTTCAGCGGATTGTCGGTGGCTCCGAAATCCACCGTTTTGGATTTAATCTGATTGATGCCCGCGCCCGAACCGACTGACTGATAGTTTATTCTGGTCCCGGTTGCTTTCTGGAAGTTGTAAGTCCAGACCCGGTAAACCGGTTCCGGGAAAGACGCGCCGGCGCCGTTAATGGTTTCCGCGCAAAATCCCGACACCGCAGTTAAACCTGCGACAATTGAAAGCCCTGCTGTTTTTTTGAACCAATTCATTTGTTCTTTCCTTAATTAATTTAAAGGTTGACTGTCAACATAAAGCTACTCCTCATTTGTTAGGGTTCTGTTAGGGCGTAATTAGAAATGAAATAAACTTATAAAACGCTTTTGTTAGCATATTGTTATAGTGTTACAGATTAACGACTTAACCGGCGGCACCGGAGCTTTATAACTACAGAGGCACAAAGACACAGGGAAAGCATTTTCTCCATTTTGGGCAGCCGACTCCGAGATTTTAGAGAGCCGTTGAGCAGAAGCATTGCCGGCATGGGAAGTATGGGAAGCATGGGAAGTTCCGACATTTCCGAGTGCTTAGAGAGCTCTTGAGCAGAGGCCGTGTCAGCATAGCCAGCCGGGCAACCGTCCGACTCCGAGCTTTTGGAGAGTGTTTTAGCAGAGACCTCATCGGATTTTCCGTCGACACTCCCATACTTCCCATACTTCCCATACTTCCCATTATTCCCATCGTCTTTCAAGATTCCCGAGCCATTAGAGAGCTCTTGAGCAGAGGCTGTTTTGCCCATGCGGCCAGCATAGCCAGCCGGGCAACCGCCCATTTCCGAGTAATTAGAGAGTGCTTGAGCAGATGTTTAAGCAAATTTCCCATTATTCCCATTATTCCCATCATTCCCATCGGCATTTACCATACCATAGCATAGCACATTCCCGAGATGTTGGAGACCGCTTTTAGCTTGCTGTTATTTTGTTTTCCACTTTTCTCGCTTTTCTCGCTTTTTCATTTCCGAGTGTTGGAGAGCCGTTGAGCAGAACCGTTTTTACTCACTTTTCCGACGGCTGGTTAAGTTTTTCGTTAATAAATTTCAATTTTGTCATTTTGGACATCCTGGACAGTGCTTGAGCAGAAAAAAGTTGAATAATGTCCAACATCTCCGAGACTTTGGAGACCCGTTCAGCACAACGGTTTTAATTTTTAATAAGATTTTCAAACAACATTTACGACATCTGGTTAAGATTTTCGTTAACTGATCCGCAGTCGCGGGAGACCACCGTCCGAGACGGACGACACTATAACAAAACCCATTTTGGACACCGCTTCCCCATATTTTGGACACATGTTCCGGTGTAGTGCCCTCTCTCTGAGAGGGTGGTTCCGGATCCACCGTCCGAGACGGACGGCACTACAACAAAACCCATTTTGGACACCGCTTCCCCATATTTTGGACACATGTTGTGCAGTCTCGCCCGGGACTCCGAGCTTTAGAGACATCTCCAGTATGGCGTTTTTGCCAAAAACGCCTCTCTTTGCCGGTTTTGGCAAAACTGGCATACAATTTTTCTTTCCAACATTTCCGAGGTTTTAGAGTCCTATTGAACACAATCCTTTTCTTCCACGAATTGCTCGAATGGACACGAAGAAAACCAAATTCGCGATAATCCGTGTAATTAGTGGATATAAAATCCCATTTTAAAAATTATAAGTTTTGTCTTCGTTTTCAGGATTTATTCTGAATTCTGACTCCTGAATTCTGACTCCTGAATTCTGACTCCTGAATTCTGACTTCTATCCCTTTACCTATAGTAAATTTGTCAACGCAGGCAGTGAAATAGAGCTAAAATAACGCAAAAAATGCGATTTTGAAAGTTGCAGTTCAATGGCATGAAAAATGGTATTCCGGCTTTCTTGCGGGTGGCTTGCCGACGGAGAATGCATCCTTAATTTTTCAGAAGATAAAAAAACGGCAAAGAAAAGTCACACAGTGTGTGGCGAATTGCCGTTGTCTGTCTCCGGGAAAGTAAATCGTCACATGCTGTGTGACGAATCCACGCCGTCGTTTCATCAGGATTTAGGCTGGTCTCATTACCGCACTCTGATGCGGGTCGAAAAGCCGGAAGCCAGGACTTTCTACGAACAGGAGACCGCACAGGCACATTGGAGCGTTCGCGAATTGGAACGGCAGATAGGCTCACTCTACTATGAGAGATTGCTCATGAGCAAAGAGAAGAAGGAAATGCTTTGCGAGAATCGCCATACCGTCGGACTTCATCCGCTGGATGTCATCAAGGACCCGTATGTGCTGGAATTCCTGAATCTCCCGGAAGACCATCGCTTGAATGAAACGGATCTGGAAGACCGGCTTATTGAAAACCTGCAATCCTTCCTCCTGGAACTGGGCCACGGGTTCGCATTCATCGGACGCCAACAGCGTCTTACGCTGGACGGAGACCATTTCTATGCTGATCTTGTATTCTATCATGTCCGGCTGAAATGCTATATCGTCATTGATCTTAAAACGCAGAAGCTGGCTCATGCCGACCTTGGCCAGATGCAGCTCTATGTCGGTTTCTACGACGAGAATGTTAAGGGAAAGGATGATAACCCCACGCTGGGGCTGATACTCTGCACTGACAAGAACGATGCGGTAATCCGGTATGTGCTGGGGAAAGGGCAGGACAAGATATTCGCCAGCCGCTACCGGCTTGAACTGCCGTCAGAGGCAGAACTGGCCGCTGAAATGCGCCGCGAAATGAAGTTGCTTGGCATGGATGATGCAAAACAAGCGGGGGCTAAAAAGAAATGAAACTTCATTTTGAATCCAGCCTTGATTACCAGTCACTATTCACCAGTCACTATTTACCAATTGTCTCTACACATATAGTAAATTTGTCAACGCAGGCAGTGAAATAGAGCTAAAATAACGCGAAAAATGCGGTTTTAAAAGTTGCAGTTCAATGGCATGAAAAATGGTATTCCCGGCTTTCTTGCGGATGGCTTGCCGGCGGAGAATGCATCCTTAATTTTAACGCAAAGGCGCGAAGAAGAACAATAAAGAGAAAAAACCTTTTCAAAAAGGCATAAAAAAACGCATTTTATAATGAATATATGCACAACAAGTAATTTTTTTGCTGCTTGACAGTCATAGACATGTTGACCTCATCGGGCTGTCCACTTTTTCCGGCCAGATATCTCCGGGTTTCTTTTTTTATGAAAAAAGTTTGAGATTTTTTGCTTTTTGCTTTGATTTATGTAACTCTTGGGGTTACAGTATATAATATAAATGAGATTTAGTTTTCAGTCAAGGGTTGGCAATGATAAAAAGTTTTAAGCATAAGGGTTTAAAGCGGTATTGGGAACAGAATGACTGGCGCGGAATTCAGCATCAACATGCGCATAAGTTAAGATTAATTCTTGATTTGCTGAACGCAGCGACAATTATTGATGATGTTGATTTTTCCGGTTCACGGTTGCATCCGCTGGAACCCAAAAAAGATAATATATGGTCGATAACAGTATCCGGAAATTGGCGGGTAGTGTTTAAATTTGAGAATAACAATGTTTATATTGTTGATTATAAAGACTATCATTAAGCATAATTTAACGGAATGGAGAAAAACATGAATACGGAAAAAGAGAAGGTTTTAGACGCAACTATGCGCGCGGTCTGCCCGTCGCACCCCGGCGAAATATTAAAGGGATTGTATTTATCCGGTTCGTCAATCAGCATCAGCGAATTCGCCGAAACGATCGGTGTATCCCGCAAGGCAATTTCGGCGATAGTAAACTGTCACAAATCAGTAACTCCCGAAATGGCAATGCGTTTATCAAGAGCGACAAAGACAACTCCGCAGTTGTGGCTGAATCTTCAAGCCAACTATGATCTCTGGCATCTTGCGCATGAAAAGCAGGAAGTTTTTTCACAGATCAAACCGCTGGTTTTCGCAGTGGCATAAGCGGGCAACTTGCAGGATAAGCAGATAAGCGTTTTACTTTTCAAAATGCTTAAGAAACAGCTCCTCAGCCTTTATCCTGCCTTCAGGCGAAACTACTATTGACTTTGTTTTTCCTTTGGGATCATGAATAAATCCTTTTTGGTAGAGGCGGTCCAGCGTATCCCAATCAAATCCTTTCCAGGCTCTGGTCATTGAATGTTCACTCCACATAACCAAATAGAGCAGAGCAAGTGTCATTTCATCAACTTTATCTTCGTTATATTTCATTCCAAAATCCTCCTGTTTTATAGGAATTTAAACTGCAAAGCAATGAAAATCAATTTATATCGTGGTCAAATTTTTTATATCGTGGTTAAACTTTGGCTGATGCGCTTAAAATCGGATTTATGCTTTAAACCAAACTTGCCTGCTGACACATTTCCGGATTTTTGTTAAAATTTATATGCGCTGCATAGTTAGCATTGGCAAAATGATGATATAAGGATGTATATTTGAATATAATAAAATCAGGATGTCAAAATATGAAAAAAATGAAAGTGTCATGCGTCGGCTGTTCCCTGGCCGATTTTGTTTATGCCAAGGTTAATTTTAACAGTGATGCGTTTAAAAAATATATGTCGCGGTCCGATGGTGACGGCGGCTTGAATCCGGGACATCTGGTTTTTACTGAAGGCCTGGAAGAATTTGCCGGAAAACCGTTTGAGCAGATAAAAAACGAAATTACGGGCGGCGTCAAACCGGATGCATTCAATATCGGCGGCCCCGCGATAGTCGCCCTGATCAATGCTTCGCAGTTGCTTTACGATCAAAATATTGAGTTCGATTTTTACGGCGCGCTCGGCCAGGACGATACCGCTGAAAAAATTCTCTCCATCCTGAAACAGACCCCCGTCAAGATGGACAATTATATCAAGGTTCCCGGATTTTCCCCGTTTACCGATGTCTTTTCCGATCCCGACTATCACGACGGCAAAGGCGAACGCTCCTTTGTCAACAATATCGGGTCCGCCTGGAAATATACTCCTGAAATGCTGGGCGAGCGTTTTTTTGACGCGGATATCGTCTTTTTCGGCGGCACGGCGCTGGTGCCGCTGATTCACGACCACTTGACCGCATTGTTGAAAAAGGGCAGAGAAAAAGGCTGCGTCAATATTGTCACCACGGTCTTCGATTTCAGAAATGAGAAGAAAAATGCCGGCGGAAAATGGCCGCTGGGCGAAAGCGATGAGTCTTACCGCCTGATAGATCTGCTCATTGTCGACTGGGAAGAAGCGATGAAACTAAGCGGGAAAAAAAATATCGACGATGCGGTAAAATTTTTCATCGAAAACGGCTTGCGTTCATTCATCATCACGCATGGCGCGGAAAACTTTTATGTCTGGTCTGACGGCTCGTTCTTCAAGAAACAGGAACTGACTGCGCTGCCGGTTTGCAAACTGGTCGGCGAACGCATAAAAAAGAATCCCGAACTCCGCGGCGACACCACCGGCTGCGGCGATAATTTTGCCGGCGGGGTGCTGGCATCCGTGACCAAGCAGTTCTATGACGGCAAAGCAGGCAGCATGGATATTATTGAAGCCTGCTCATGGGGCTGCGCCTCCGGAGGTTTCGCCTGTTTTTATATCGGCGGCACCTACCTGGAAAAATTTCCCGGCGAGAAAAAAGGCAAAGTGTCTGAATTTCAACAGGCGTTCGCCAGTCAAATTGCCGGTAACTGAATTGCACAGGGACTTGTGTTTTAACAGGGATAGACAGGATGTTGAAAGAGAGTAGTCAGTAGTCAACGGTATTACGACATGACAGTTTAACGGTATTACAGTCAAACCGTAAAACCGTGGAGCCGTTAAACCGGAAAAAGGATTTCTCTGTGTCTCTGTGGTTAATTGATTTAGCGATTTCCTGCCGGAAATGATTCCAGTCGTTTCATTTATGCGGTTGAAATTTCACGTTTCAGGAGGTTTATTATGAGGAAAAAAATTGGAGATATACATGACGCCCGACGAACTGGCAATAATTGGTAAAGAAGCCCTGGCCCGGATAAAACATCTCGGAGTCTTTTTAAAAATAGAAGAAAAAGTTCAGCAGACCAGAGAGATTGAAGAAAAAATGCTTGCCCCCAACTTCTGGGACAAGCGCGAAGAAGCACAGCAGCTTATGGGGGCGCTCAGCATCTGCAAAAATGTGTGCAACCCTTACAACCGCCTGGCCAGACAGGTGGAGGATTTTGCGGTACAGTGCGAATTCGCCAAAGAAGACCCGGAAATGTGCGAGGAGGCTTCCGCCGCCTGGAAGAAACTTTCCGTGGAACTGGAACAGGTTGAACTCCTGAGCTTTCTGTCCGGCAAATTTGACGGCAACAATGCTTATTTTTCAATTCATGCCGGGGCCGGCGGAACTGAATCCTGCGACTGGGCCTCGATGCTCATGCGCATGTACCGGCGGTGGTTTGAACGCCGCGGCTGGAAAGACGAGATCATCGATATTCAGCAGGGCGATGAAGCCGGCATCAAAAGCGTGACTTTGAGAGTTGAAGGCGAATTCGCTTACGGCTATTCCAGAGCGGAAAACGGCGTGCATCGGCTGGTGCGCATTTCGCCGTTTGACAGCAACGCCCGCCGTCATACCTCATTTGCTTCGGTTGACGTTTTTCCCGAAATCAGCGACGATGTCGATGTCGAAATTGATGAAAAAGATTTGCGGGTGGACACTTACCGTTCCAGCGGCGCCGGCGGCCAGCACGTCAACACCACCGACAGCGCCATCCGCATTACGCATATCCCCACCAATATTATAGTGGCGTGTCAGGCGGAGCGCTCACAGCATAAAAACCGCGCCACCGCCATGAAAATGCTGAAAGCGCGGCTGTATGAACGCCAGGAAGAGGAACGGCGCAAGGAAGCCGACCAGATTCGCGGGATAAAAACAGAAAACAGCTGGGGCAACCAGATCCGCTCGTATGTGCTGCATCCCTATCAGATGGTGAAAGATTTGCGAACCGATGTTGAAACCGGCAATACCGCGGCGGTGCTGGACGGCGATCTGGACCGTTTCGTCGAAGCCTGGCTGAAATCCACAACAAAATAAATATGGCAAATAACAAAAAAAACTTTTATGTCTGTGAACTGTCCGTAGAGCAGATTTCGCAATTGGAGTCCATTTTAAAGGAGCGCGGCTGGGCGTTCAAGGAAGTTCCATACGCTCACTGGCAGGCGGCGCTCGACAAAACCAATGTCACCGCCTATCTGAGCGGCAAGACTACGGTGCAGGGCAAAAATCTCGAGGATTTGGTTTTGTACCTGATTGAACCTGAGATTTTGAAAACCGCCGGATTCGGTTATGAAGAGCTGCTGGGCGGCGCCGTTGACAGCGCCAAGGCGGAGCCCGAACCGGAGGAACCGTTTACCCCTCACGGCGGGATTGACGAAAGCGGCAAGGGCGATTTTTTCGGCCCGCTGGTTATCGCCGCCGTTTTTGCCGATGACGTTACTCAGAAACGATACCGTGAAATTGGCGTCCGCGATTCAAAAACCATCAAAAGCGGCAAAAAAATAAAAGAAATGGCGAACGCGATCAGAAACGCATCTGACGGCAAGTTTGTCGTGGTGACAATCGGCCCGGAATCTTACAACCGGCTGTACGATAAGATCGGCAACCTTAACCGGCTGCTCGCCTGGGGACATGCCAGAGCAATTGAAAATTTGCTGGAAAAAGCTCCGGAATGCCCGCGGATGCTGTCGGATAAATTCGGCTCTGAACACCTGATTCGCAACGCCCTGCTGAAAAACGGACGCAATGTGAAACTTGAACAGCGCACCAAAGCTGAAAGCGATGTGGCGGTGGCGGCGGCGTCAATTCTGGCGCGGGACATGTTCCTGAGCCAAATGGATAAATTAAGCGTCGCGCTGCATCTTGAATTGCCGCGCGGAGCAAGCACCGCCGTCGAAACGGTGGCCAGAGAGTTAGTTGCCAAGCACGGCGTTGGCGAGTTGGGAAAATTTGCAAAACTTCATTTTAAAACCCTGGAAAAAGTACTGCCGGGATACGTCAGGCCCGGCAAGGAGGCAATGCTGGAAAATGGCTAAAAGACAAGGCAAAATCAATCAGGAACATTTTATCAAGACGGCCGACGGCAGGGATGTCACTCTTTTCACGCTGGACAATGGCGAAGGCGGCACGGCCTCGATCCTTGACTACGGCGGTACCGTCGTTTCGCTGAAAGTACCGGACCGGCAAGGAAAAGCGCGGGACGTGGCGCTGGGATTTAAAAAACGTGAAGATTATTTGCAGAATGAGCCGCACTTCGGCGGAATAATCGGACGTTATGCCAACCGGATCGCGAAAGGCCGTTTTGTACTGGAAGGCAAAACGTATAATATTCCAAAGGATCCGAAAGAAGATAACGGGCTGCATGGCGGCAAAACAGGTTTTGACAGAGTCATCTGGAAAGCAACGGCGATGGAAAACTCCCTGGGGCCGGCGCTGCGGCTCCAATATGTCAGCCAGGACGGCGAAGAAGGCTTCCCCGGCCAACTGACGGTGTCTGTGCTTTATACTCTGACCTGGGATAATTTTCTGCGGATTGACTATACTGCGGAAACCGACCGTCCGACTGTCATCAATCTGACTAACCACAGCTATTTTAATCTGAACGGCGAGAACGGCGGTTTGATTGAAAACCATGAGTTGTGGATCGGCGCCGGGTTTTATACGCCGTCTAGAGATTGCTTAATGACCGGCGAAGTATTGTCGGTAAAGCGCACCCCCGCGCTGGATTTTACCGCTCCGGCGCTGATCAGCTCGAAAATTAAAGACCTGCCGGATGGCTATGACTTCAACTATGTGCTGAATCGCCGCATCAATCCGGAAAGAGAAGCCGCGGCATGGCTGTATTCGGCGGAATCCGGCATCATGATGGAAGTTTTTACTTCGGAACCCGGAATTCAGGTTTACTCCTCGGAATTTCTGGACGACGAAGGTGTTACTGCCGGTAAAAGCGGCAAAAAATATTCGAAAAGAGCGGCGCTTTGCCTGGAAACACAGCATTTTCCCGATTCTCCGAACCAGCCGCATTTTCCGTCAACCGAGCTTAAGCCCGGAGAAAAATATCATAGTTTTACGGTTTACCGTTTTTCCGTGATTTCCTGAGGTTCGTTGTTTTTCTTCCGGTAATGGCCCGGAGCCAGACCGGTTTCCCGCTTAAAACTGCGGGAAAACGTGTGCTGGTCGGGAAAATTTAACATCTCCGAGATCTGGATTAAACTCAAGTCGGAATATGCCAGCAGGCTGATGGCTTTATTGATAACCAGGCGGCGGGCGAACTTCATCGGGGTTGTTCCAAGTTCATGCTGAAAAACCCGGATAAAATGGTTTATCGACATCCCCGCGGCGGCGGCCAGCCTGTCCAGCGAAATATCGCCTGACGCAAGGTTTTTCCGGATGTAAAATACGGCTTCGTTCATCCTCGGATCAAGCGACTGGCTGAACTTGCGCCCGGAACCGTCCCGCTCCTGCCGGTAGCGGAAAATAAGGATGTGCAGATAGTGTTTCTTGATTTCGGTTTCCACATTGTCGTCCGGAATGTCTCCCGTGAAAATCGCGTTGAAGACGTCCTTGTAATCCGCGACCTGGATTATGCCGGGTTTCAGGCCGTTGTACAGCGGGCTGTCGTCTTCAGGCATGAATTTGGCGGCATTGATCCTGGACGGGGTGAACGACTCAATGCTGTGCATGCATCCCGGCGGAATCATAATCGCGCGGGAATCGTCGATATAATCAATTTTACCTTCAAGGCAAACTTTCAATTTGGTTTCAGTGTCAAAATAATGGTCCAACTGCCAGTATTCGTGACGATGATAGCCCGTGGTATGCGGTGAAATTCTTGCCGTATGCAATACTAAAATTTTCATATTAATGTTTCTTTCCCCGGCTTAATGACTGTATTCGTGTTTAGCGACCGGAAAATTTGAATATCCAATATCCAACACGGAATATCTCGCACAAAGACGCAAAGGCACAAAGAAAAGTAAAACTTGCCATTGTTTTTCTCTCCGTGTCTTCGTGCGAGAAGATGTTCAGCTTTTTGTATTCTGCCTTTCCTTCCTCAGTTGGATATTTCCCGCTTCGCGGGATCCCGCCTTGCGGGACGAGATATTGGATATTTGTTTTTTTACCCATAAATCCAGTGAAGACCCATATTCAATAACCTTTACGTAAACAATTTAACCCCTGAGAAGAGAAAATTTAAGCGTCCCGTCGCTTTTTCTTAAAATATAAATCGTGATTTTGCGGTTTGAAATCTGAATAACGGAACATATAATATAGATATTGAAAACGGAGGGGGCATGGCAGAGGGTAACTCCAGCAATCTTAACAGTGACGGCATTTCACCGGAACAACCAGCTTCCGAACAGCCCGATATCTCGCCGGCTCTGATCGCGACCCGCAACAGCATGTGGCTGTTCAAAAATAAATTCATCCGTTCCGCGTTCGTCATTGCGCTGGGACTGCTGATTTGTACCGCAATATATTCCCTCTATATTTTTACCCGACACGCCGATCCTGCTGAAATCTTTATTTTTTCAGCGGCCAAATACAGTCCGGACAAACCGTTTACGCTGCTGGTTCTCGCCAGGGACGCTAAAACTGAACTTCCGTTGCAGAACCAAGCCATAGATTTATATATGGGATTGAACGGCAAGGGGCCACGCAAACTGCCGGCGGTGAAAACCGGCGCTGACGGAATCGCGCTGGTTCCGGTAAATCCGTGTCCCGTCGGGGAATATCAGATCAAAGCAGTCCTCCGGGAGTTATCGGCAGCCAGCAAGATCCAGGTCAATAGCGGACAGGCAATCGCCGTCCAGTCTGTAACCGTAAAACCATACTCTCCGGACAATTGTAAAATAACCATTGACACCGCCAGAGCATTCTATCTGCCGGGCGACATGGTTGCGGGGACGGTCTCTATCCGGGATATCCAGGACAAGCCTCTGGCGGCGACCAAAGTTTTGCTGAACGCGTCTGTCACGGTCTATGTCACGGTCTATGTCTCGGAGACACGGAGACGCGGACGATGGGAGGTTGTTCCAAGGGAGCGGCAATTGGCGTCAGTAAGCGGCATCACCGATGCCGCTGGAAAACTAAAATTTAATTTTATAATGCCGAAAGAACTGGAGGGCGTAGACTTCAGGCGGAAAGATACTGATTGCAAAATATCCGTAACAGCATTCTCCGAAGCTGGTCGGCAGCAGAACTTAAGCAAAACATTAACGGTCACTGCCAAACCAATCCGCATAACCTATATGCCGGAGTTCGGTCAATTACTGCCCGGCATTCCAGGGAAGATGTACATTTTCGTCAGTGATCCTTACGGGACTCCGCTAGAAACCACCATGAAAATCGGAAATCAGGTGTTTCATACCGGTAAAGACGGGCTGACTTTAATATCGCTGCCGCCAAAGGGGCAGACTGCAGTTGTCAACGTGACTGATAGCGCCGGATATAAAAGCGATGATGCTATGAAGTGGGTTTATAATGCATCTCCGCAGGCATTCATCCTTAAGACCGAAAAGGCGGTCGTTCACAATGAAGAGGAACTTCAACTGAACATTATCGCCAATCAACCAGGCGGCAGGATATTTATTTATCTGGTGAAAGATGAAACTCCGTTCGAATTTATTCCAGTTCCCATGGATGCCAGGCAAAAGCAATTAAAGTTAAAAATTTCCTCAGACATCGCCGGTATCTTACAAATCCACGCTTATCGCCTCCAGACGGATGGGAAAGCGACGCATGAGTTGCGTTTGATTCAAGTTATGCCGGAAAAACGAAGCGAAACCGCCAAGGCATATTTTCAAGTGCAGGATGGATTGCTGAAGCCGGATTATCAGAATCAGGCTGCGGGAATTCTTATGCATGAACCGGTTAATCAGTTGACCGCCGGATATTTGCTGGCTAATCAACGGAATTTCAGTAATCTGCAAGCACAAAGCTGTTCAAAATACGCGGACCGGGAAAAATTATTGATTCAACAAAAAATCAAGCTTGGCAATAAACTGTTTTTATATTTGTCTATGGCAACGTTGATATTATTGGCTGTTTTAAACATTCCGTTCCTGCTGGTACCGCTTAATATCAAAAACAATTCCTACCGGATGGCAGTCAACAAGGAGTTCTATGGCGAAATTCAGCGGCAATTCATGAAACTGCAATGGATGTTTTGCGCGATAACTGTCGGTTACATGTTTTTTATCGTCTTGCTTTGTCTGGACCAGCCGTCCAAACATTTCCGGGAAATAAAGTTTGAGTATGCTTTGCCGTTGTCCATATTCTTTATATTGCTGTTGTTGCTGCTGGCAAAATCCGTTAAAGCCCGAAACCGTGTTTTCAAATATTTCAGCCCGGACAGCGCAAACTGTCTCCAGAAAATAATATTGCTGATTCCATGGCTATACGGTATTTCCAGTTTCGTTTTTTTGACTCTTACCCTGACGGCGGTATTTTTTTCGAATACGCCGGGACTTTGTTTTATAACATCTATATTTTTCATTTTGTCTTTAATTCCGCTGTTCGGCCTCCGTGGAATCCAATGCTCTGTCTGTGCCCAGGAATATCTTGATCTGTATTGCAATCGGGAAGTCAGTAATATGGGATCAGGTATCGGTACTTACCCGCGTTCTTTTTCTTCGCTCTGGATCGTGGGCAGCGGGCTTTATATCGGACCGGTCATTATGACATATCTGATTGTTGTCGCAGTAATAATCTCGCTGTTTCTGCCATTGTGCAAAATCATCGATAAACTGGGTAAATAAGGAGTCAAAGAAAGTGAAAATCAACAGCTATGAGCTTGCTGACTTTTTCAAGCAGTTGGCGCTGCTGACCAAGTCGGAACTGCCGCTGCCGAATACATTATCCCAGATGGCGCGGGATTTCCGGAGCGGGGCGCTCCGGCAGGTCATCGCGGAACTGGGCGACGCCACCGGCAAAGGCAAAACCCTGTCCGAAGCAATGCGGGACTATCCGGAATCTTTCACGCCGTTTTATATCCGGATGATCGCATTGGGCGAGCGCGAGGGCACGCTGCCGGACATATTGTCGGAGTTGTCCAGAATTTCCCGTCTCCATTATATGCTGGCGACCATGATTAAGGATATCATACTGTATCCGGTTATTACCATCAGCGTCGCGCTGCTGATTTTAATGTTTCTCTGCTATGTCATCATCCCCGAATTCGGCAAGATTTTCGATGAACTGCTGGCGGGAGAACCGCTGCCGGCGTTGACGCGGCTGGTGTTCTGGATTGCCGGGATCATCAAGATTAACATTGCCGTTTTCATTGTGCTTTATATCGCCTACATTGTCACAATCTGCTGGATGTTCCTGAATAAAAACACCGCCAATAAAGTTTTGCTGGCGCTGGTCCGTAAGTTTCCCTTTTCCGAGGTTGTTTTTTATAATTTCGCGATGGCCCGGCTGTGTACGGTATGGGCGGTCATGGCCCAACGGAAAGTCCCGGTTGAAGAAGCGTTTCCGGTCATTGCCGGAGTCATGGATTTTCCGGAAGTGGCGAACGCGCTGGCCCGCGTGGCGGAAAAATGCGGCAAAGGCGAAAGTCCGCTGCAATGCCTGAAAGCTGAAAACAACATTTCCCGGCTGCTGATCATGACCCTTGAAAACTGCCCGGAAAACAAGCTGCCGGACGAGCTGGACAAACTGGCGGAACTGTTTCGGGAGCGCGGTTATTACGGTTACCGCCGCATCGGCATGGCCTGGGAGGTAATGTCCATCGCGTCAATGGTGATGGTGATCGGGATCATCATTATCTTCATCTTCCTGCCGTTCCTGGCCAGAATTGTCCACGGATGGTAATTTATATTATAGGGAAGGAGCTTTAAATCATGTATGTCATCACCCAGCAATACACCATCGGCCGGTATAACGAGTCGCCGGAAGGTTCGCTGTCCACCACCGGCGCGGCGCTGCTGGCCAGTACGCTCGCGTGGGCGGCAAATAATAAAATACCGTTTCAACAGGCCATTTTATCCCTGACCGACTCCGGCTGTCCGCAGCATGGCCTGGTCCTTTTTCTGCTGCCGAATTCCCGCAACTGGAACATGTGCCTGCAAGCAGTTTACGGCGATCTGGTCAATGGCCTGCCGCTCTATCAGGCGTTGCGCAAACGCCTGGGATACTTTCTGCCGGAATATTACTTGCAGGCGGTGGAAAAGGCGGAGAAGGATGGACTCCTTCCGGAAATTCTGCCGCATTTTGCCAAACGAATGAATCTGGCGTCGGAAATCCGGTATTCCTATCGAACCACCTTGGCTCTTCCATTTCTGGAGTTTGTGCTCATCCTCATTGTCCTGAGTGGATTGACAATATTTATTCTGCCCAATTTCCAGAAAATATTTAATGAACTGCTGGGCGGAATGAAAGTTCCCTTCAACAGCGGCTTCACCGGGTCGGCTCTCCGTATCTATTCATTGTTCGGAAAAAATCTGTTTTATCTCCTGCTTTCGGGCTGGCTGTTCCTGATCCTGTTCAGGAATTTCAGGAGCGTTATGACGATGATCATGGAGGAAATCCTGATGTTCATACCGTATTTCAGGCCGCAGTTAAAGAACATGGCAATGCTGGAACTGGCGGCTTCCATTTCATCGTATCTGGCCGCCGGGGAAGACATTTTTAACGCCATGAAATTCAGCCGGAAAGCCTGTAATCACCTGTGGCTGCGCCGTAAACTCGGCCGCTGCATCCGGCAGATGGAAAACGGCACGGACTGGCTGGACGCCTGGCGGCAGATGAAGCTGAACCAGCCGTTGAATGAATGGATCATCTGCAATGCCGCCTCCAGACAGAACATTGCCGCCGGGTTCGACACGATGACCGACTGGCTGTATCATACCGCAATCCGGAATGTGCGGAAAAATACTTTCTGGCTGTCGCTGCTGTGCGTTTTCATCAATGCGACAATCGTTTTTACCATCGCTTATGCGGTTTTCGCATCACTGGTCATGATTATTCAAAAACTATAAATGGGAATACCGGATATGGATATCAACAAACTTGAACCACCCAAAATTGTAGACCGGATACTGAATGAAGCCGTTGCGTTGCATGCCAGTGACATTTACTGGCTGCCGGAAGGTGATCTATACAGCATCCGCTGCAAAATCAACGGGGAACAAAAAGTTTTATATAGCATTAGCTCCGAAGCCGGGGCGCAATGTACCTCCCGGATCAAGGTCATGGCGCAATTGCTGACCTACCGCAATCAAATTTCGCAGGACGGCGTAATCAAGGACGATGCCGGATTCGGCAATGTTGAATTCCGGGTGGCGGTCATGCCCACGGTCAACGGCGAACGGATTACTGTCCGGATTCTGGATAAAGCCATGACGCCGCAGTATCTCGACGAACTGCATTTCGCGCCGGAAGTGGTCAGCCAATTGCAGACTATGCTCAGTAAAAACAGCGGCATGATTGTGCTTACCGGCCCCACCGGCTGCGGCAAAACCACCACCATTTACGCGCTGGTGCGGGAACTGTTGAAAAACAATCAGGATCCGGCTTCAATCATTTCCATTGAAGACCCGGTGGAATGCCGCATTCCCGGCATCTCCCAGGTGTCGCTGTCCAAGGCCGGGGAAGAATGGAATTATCCGCTGGCGCTGCGCGCCGCCCTGCGGCAGGACGTTAAAACGCTGGTGATCGGCGAAATGCGCGACCGCGAAGTGGTCAAGGTCGCCCTGGACGCCGCACTGACCGGACACCGGGTCATTACCACTTTCCACGCCGGCGATATTCCGTCGGTATATGCCAGAATCCTGCATCAGGGCTTTGAGCCGTTCCTGGTGGCGTCCGCCATTACCGGCATTGTCAGCCAGCGGCTGCTGAAATCCAAGCTCGGTGAAACCAGAATCCCGCTGGCGGCGCTGCTGGTTCCCGATGACGCCTGGAAAGATTTTATTATTGCCAATCCGGCATTAAGCGAACTCAGAAAGAAAATCAAGGAATATCCCATGGCCCATTTGCAGAACGTCGCTGAAAAAATGGCGGCGGCCGGCATGATAGATGTAAAGGATGCATATTTACTATGAAAACTAAAAAACAGCAGAATGTCCGGTTTTACCTCATGCCGGAAATGATTTTCGCGTTGGGGCTGCTCCTGATTCTGACCGCGTGTTTTCTCGCGACCACCAGGACGATACAGCAAATGGATAAATCTTTCACCAGTGAAAGTTGCGGACTGATGGTTGTTGACAACACCATTGAACGGCTTGGGCACAAGAAACAATATAATATTGACGATGTAAAAAGAATTTTCCTGGACGAATATGATAAAGGCGGAATTAAAGACAGGACGAGAATGATTGCCGGCTTCACGCCGGTAATGGACGGCGCCATGCTTGCCATCATCCAAAATAACGGAAAACCGCTGATTGAGGTACATATAAAATGCCAACGCTGAAATCAAAAACATATAGAAAAAGAACTTATACCCTGATAGAAATGATGGCGGTGATCGTGCTTGTCGGATTTTTGATGAATATGGCGCTGCTGTTCTATTATAAAAGCCGGAAAATCAACAGCCAATACACCGAGAAGGCCGTTCAGATAAAGTCCGTCAGTATTGTTTCAAAGTATTTGCGCAGTTTTGTCCATAATAACGGCGAGACATTTATGGTCAACCCGGACAAGGTTGTTTTCAAAAATGGTTCCGTCATGGCAATGGCTGACAACCGGCTGGTGTTTACTGCAAACAATGTGAATAGAAGCCTTACGCTTCCGAAAGGCTTTGCGGCTACGTTTGCTTTGGAAAGAAATCCGGAAGAGCCGCCATGCATAATCATGAATATCGTTATGTTGAATTCCAAAGATCAACCGCAATTTAATAAATTCACCCGGATCGCCGCCAGTGCGGAAGGAGTAGCGCAATGAAACCAAATACGAAAAACCAGGGCGGTTTCGCCACCATTTTTGTTTTAATGCTGGCGGCGGCTTTGCTGATAATTTTTGCCGCAACCATGAAAAGCATGTATGCCGCTCATGACCAGAATAAAAAAGACAAGCGGCAAATCATCAAAAAAGCCGAACAACTCAATTCACAATACGCCAACCGGGAAAAGTTATCATCCCCAAAGTAGCTTTAGTATAGCCTGCGCTTGCAAAAGCTTATTGTTTTTAATTCATTAACTTCTGCAAGTTGTTATGTTTGCACAGATTACGACTCCATCCACCGATCCGTCGCGGATATTTATTACAAAAAAGTAAATATATATGTTGACAACGGCTCCGCTTAGATGTATAATGAAAGAATAGAAGTTAATTATTTACTTTTGGGAATAATATGATTATCAGAAAAAAAGATTATCAGAAAAAACTGTTCCTGACGATGATAAGGCGGCATTCATCGCTGTCACGGTCGCAAATCAAGGACAAGGCGGGCATCCGGTTGGCTACTATCACCGAAATAACGGCTGAATTGCTGGATGCCGGGCTGGTGAAGGAAGGCAAGCGTCTTAAAGCGGATCGCGGCCGGCAACAGGTGCTTTTGGGGATAAATCCCTCCGGCGGATACAGCCTCGGGCTTGAAATCAATCCGTCCAGGCTGTGCGTGAGCCTGCTTGATCTCAAAGGCGGGGTGCTGCTGAGCAGGGAGAAAGCGCTTAAGAAGAAGAATAAGTTTTGTTTGAACGAACTGGTGGAATTCTCCAAATCAATAATCGGACAATCGGGAATCGACTCATCCAGAATCATTGGCATTGGCGTGGCGCTGCCCGGCATTGTGGACGCGAAAAACGGAATCTGGATTTCATCCACTTTGATGGACGATATCAAGAACGTGCCGTTGAAAGCGGAACTGGAAAACGCTTTTAAAGTTCCGGCGTATCTGGAGGAAAGAACGCATGCCCGGCTTCTGGGCGAAAAAAGTCTCAGCGGCAGAAAAGACAACAATATCCTTTTTGTGGATTTAAGCTCGGGAATAGGCGCGGCGGTTTTAAATGAGGGCCGGCTGTACCGGGGAAGCGCCAACAGCGCCGTGGAACTGGGCCATATTCACATCATGGAAAACGGCCCCATCTGCAAATGCGGCAACCGCGGCTGTCTGGAGGCCGTCTCCTCCCTTGAAGCGATTGCGAAACGCGCGTCCTCCGCGTTGAAAGACGGCGTTAAATCGTCGATTCTCGACCAGGCCGGGGGAAATGCGGACGACGTAAATGCGGAACATGTCATCAGCGCCGCGGCGAACGGCGATAAACTGGCGCTTGGCATCATCGACGATGCCTGCAAATGTCTGGGAACCGCCGTTGCTCACGCTGTAAATATGTTCAATCCGGAGTTGGTCATTTTCGGTTATGAATCGCAGCATGTGATCCAGCCCTTGATTGAACCGACCTGGAAGGTTATTAGAAAATATTCGCTGAATACGTCTTTCAACTCATTGAGAATTGAAACCTCCTGCGGAAAAGATTTTCTGGGCGCGGTCGGCGCCGGCATGATTTCCATCGAGCATTTTTTCCAAATGCCTCAAATACAGATTACTTAATATTATCAGGACACCAGTTATGCGGAGCAAAGATTTTAATTTCAATCATGAAGGCGTGGATGTATGTTCTTCCACTATCCGAATTCCATCATACGTGCTTGGCGCGGAAGACACGAATCCTCCTCTATTTGAAAAGGGTGTTAAAAAGATATATCCTTATAAATGGAAGAACTCCTTCACGGAAAAAATCGTCGATAAAGAATACGATGCCGTTATTATCAATTCCCCATGGATGGAAGTGACGCTTTTGTCCGATTGGGGCTTCCATCTGTATCGCGCGAAAGACAAAATGACCGGAAGGGACATGTTCTTCTGTCCCAAGGTGATGAAACCGGCGAACAACGCAATCAGAGGGGCATATCAGGCGGGCGGGGTGGAATTTAATTTTCCCGTCGGGCATAATTCCATGACTTACGACCGGGTGGAATTGAATGTCGTTAAAAATAAAAATGGCATCAGCGTGCTCTTCTATAATGTTGACAGATCTTCGGGCATGAGCCTGGCCGCCGGGATAACCATCACAAAGGATTTTCGAGGTCTGATTTTCGATCAATATATGGTGAACCCGACTCCGCTTTCCAAGGCCTGGTATTACTGGCTTAACGCCGGAATCGCTCCGGACAAATCGCTGTCGTTCGTGTTTCCCTGTAAAAGCATGCTGGGACATTTCGAGGGGCCGTTTCTGGAAACGCGGAAGAGGTATGACTTTCCGTGTTTTGACGGCGTCGATTATGGCAGGAATTCTGAAGTGCCGGAGCCGATCGGGCTTTTCGGACTGGGAAATATGAGCGGCTGGTTCGGCGCATGGTATAACGACTGGGATTTCGGCGTCGGCCGCTGGGCCGCGCCGTGGAAAGTCGGGGGACAGAAATACTGGTCGTGGGGGAACAGCGAAGAAGGATTGCTTTGGGGCAAGATCGCGGCGGATAATGATCTTCCGATCCCGGAAATTCAAAGCGGACGGCCTGAAGTGCAAATGGACCGCGGCATCCTGCATCCGTTTTCATTCACATCCCACCGTGAATGGTGGGTGCCAATCTCCGGCACCGGCGACTTGAAGTCGGTTTCAAGGCACGGCGGCCTGAACGTGACGGGAGACGGCCGCAACACTACCGTAAAAATATCACCCAGCATGAACGAAAGTAAATGCGGAATCTCTGTAAACGGACAGGAATTGGAAGGCAAATTTGACTTGAAAATCGGACATGTCGTTGAAAGATGTCTGCCGTTTCCCTGTGACAAAGTCAAAACACTGAAAATAAAATCATCCAAGGGGACAATTCTCGAGTGGAGTTCCGGCAATGCCGCGGAATCCGTCAACGTGAATACTCTCATTGACCGGCACATCCCGTTAGAGGAAATGAATGCCGAATCCATTTGCGGCAAAGGCTGGCATGCCGACCGGATACAGCATCCCGAGACGGCCCGTTATTTTTATCTCAAGGCGCTCGAAAAAGATACGCATTGTTCAAAAGCTAATTTTCTGCTCGGATTACAGAGCCTCAACTCGGAAGATATTGCCGCCGCGTTGAAATATTTCAAAAACGTTCTTGAAGTGGACCGTTTAAACGAGGAAGCGCTCTATTTTCATGGTCTTGCATCTCTGTGGAACAATGATCATGACCAGGCAATCGCGGATTTCAGCCATCTGGCGGCGACCGGCCATGAATTCGTGACCCCCGCCATCATACATTTAATCAGAGACGCCTTCGTCAATAAAGAATTTGAAAAGCTGGAAATGCTGCTGGAGGATGGAACCAACTCCGACCCCGGCAACCCGTTGTTGCTGTTCTTCTCTTCCGTGTATCACCGCATAAAGGGCGACACCGCTTCCGTGGCGTCGATATGTGATAAGCTTGATGTCAAAATTGGCGTGAATCTGTTCGCCAGATGGGAACGACATTTTGCGGGAATAAAAGATCCCATCGTCACGATAGCGCCTGAAAATTACACCAGTGACAGCATGTTGATTGCGGCGGCGCTGAATTATTACCAGATAGGACGGGTGGAAGAAAGTCTTCAACTGCTGGGAATGTGCGAATCTGACGAAGGACGGACGGAAGCGGATTATCTCTCCAGGTTCCTCCTCGGCAACAAGCAAAAGGACCGGAAAAGCCCGGCGCTCTTTTTCGCGCACGGACGCGAGATGATGAAAGCCCTGACCCTTTCCCTGAAAGAAAATCCCGGTGACCTTGCCGCGAATTTCGGATTGGGCTGCCTTCTGGCAAATTTAGGCAGGACGCCGGTGGCGATAAGCAATTTACTGGCCGCCGCGGAAATGACCAAGGGTAACTCCGTCGTCAACTGCGCGCTGGGCCGCGTATATATGAAAGAGCAGAAATATGAATTGGCGGTGAAGGCGCTGGAAACCGCGATATCCTCTGAAGAATTGAATCCGCTGCCGTGGGTTGAACTGGATAAGGCGTTGGGGGTTCTCAAGAGGAGAGATAAAAGCTGGCTTAAGAGGTTTTCGTCCGCGCCGAAGGCAATATTGGAAAATGATGATGCCCGTAAAAGCCTGGCGTCGCTGTGCTGCGACCATGGGCAATATGATACGGCCGCCGGATTGCTTGATGAACATGTTTTCTATCCGTATGAACTGAGTCATGAACTTAGGAACCTGCGGTCAAGAATATTCCGGGAAAAGGCCATCGAGCTTTCACGCCGGGGGCAACACGCCGAGGCGTTGAAGGCCATAAAAACAGCGCTCGAATACCCTCACAACCTGCAACTGGGCAAACCCTTCAGGACGTATGATGCGGGAACCCTGTTTGCCGCCGGGCTTATTTGCGAAAAGACGGGCGACCGGTCCGCGGCGAATGAGTTCTTTAAGAAAGCGGCGGCTGAATATCAGCCGGATCCTACCGGCGCCAAACCGTGGTCCGCATTGGCGGAACTGAAATTGGGCAACGAAAAAGAAGCCATTAAAAAATTGAATGGCATCATAAAAGACGCCAAAGGACATCTGGACGCATGTGTTCCAATCGAGCTCAACAATGATTTGGAGGAAATCATCCAGCTTTGCTCAAAATTCAAAAGGGGCTGGATGCCGGAACTGGAAGACATCAAAGGATGCAGAGTACAATAAACAAGTTGTTAATTATCAAGTAATGCAAAAACAGGAGAACTTTATCATATGAACGAAACAAATAAAAGGAAATTCCCTTCCTGGCCTCAGTTCGGCGAAGAGGAAAAAGCGGCCTTGATGGATGTTTATGACCAGAACCGGCTGGCCTTTTCAAATGCCAAAGACTGGCAGACCAAAGGAACGGCAAGAATCAGCCTGGAAGAGGAATTTGCGCGCTTCCACGACTGCAAATTCGGCATCGCCGTCACCAGCGGCACCGCCGCTCTGATGGTCGCACTGCGGGCGGTGGGCGTCGAAAAAGGTGACGAAGTGATAGTTCAGTCATACATGTGCATCGCTGACACGGAGGCCATCATACAGGCGGGGGCCGTGCCGGTATTTTGCGATATCGACCCGGCGAACTGCGGCCTGAACCTGGAATCCGTCGAAGCCTGCATCACCGCGAAGACCAAAGCGATTATCGCCATTCATTTCGGCGGTTATATGATTGACATGGACAGGTTAAGCGCGATTGCGGAAAAACATAACGTGAAAATTGTCGAGGATGCCTCGCTGGCGACCGGTTCAGTTTGGAACGGCAGGAAGGTCGGCAGTTCTTCTCTGATTACAATATTCAGTTTCGGCACCGACAAGCTGTTGACCGTGGGCGAGGGCGGAATCGTCATTACAAATGACGCCGCGCTGGCCGATAAATGCCAGTCCTTGAGGAACTCCGGAAACTATGCGCGGATCGACGATTCCCTGGCCGAAAACCGGGCGCTGGCCGAGTTCACCGACATTGAGCAGATCGGCTGGAATTTCAGGATGCCGGAAGCGCCCGCGGCGCTTGGTCTCGTCGGCTTGCATAAACTTCCATTGCAGATACAAAAAAGACACGAGAACGGACGTTATCTTGATCAAAAACTTTCAGCAATTGAAGGTCTTCAGCCTCTGGTTTGTTCCGAATCCCAGACTTTGCAGTCGCAGGGCTTGTATATCTTCAAAATCAATGAGAAATTGTTCGGCTGCGACAAGGAAAGTTTCATCAAGCGGATGAATGCCGAAGGCATCCCCGCGCTCTACGGTTATCACAACCCCATCTACAAGTATTCCGTCTTCCGGAAAGAGAATGCTTACAAACATATTTTCCATAAATATGCGGAAGCGGCTTGCAGTCAATGCGTATGGTTCAGCCATAGCATTCTCCTGGGCAGCAAAGACGACATGGATGCGATTGCCGCCGCGGCGCGCAAAATCAAATGTGAGATCGGAGGTTGCAAATGAGCCAGTATGTAATCATGCCCACGATGGACTGCGATCCGGGAGACTCTTTTCCCAATTCGCGTTTCTCCAAGTTCACTCCGCCGGGCTGGCGGGCGGACAGGGAAAACTGCTACGGGCAGTACAAGGCGGCAGTGGAGAGAATAATGGCCATACTGAACGATGTCGGCATCGGCTCGAAAATGACCTGGTTCTTGAACGAACGGGATGTCGGCTGGTCGAAAAACTTGAGGAGTCTGATTCTCGAATTACAGGCCGCCGGCCATGAAATAGGCATCCACACGCATGTGGGAGGCACCTTCAACGAAAGCCGTCTCGCCGACCCTGGAATGCGCCAGTCGGCCTGGGACATCATGTGCAAAGCGAAAGCTGTCATTGAAGGCATTATTGGCCGCGAGTGCATAAGCCATCGTTTCGGCTGTTACCATCAGGAAGTGTTTTTTTACGACATTCTCAAACAATTAGGGTATAAAATAGTTTCCGATGTCAATCCGGGCGTATATCTGAGAGATATGGAAGGCTATATCCTGGACAACGAAAACGTCCCTCTGAATGCGGCGCCGTGGTGGCATGATACCGGCAACTGGAGTGATTACAACTCGAAAAACGGATGCTTTCTGCATATCCCCGTCACGGCCTCCGCGCTGGGCGAAGATGCCTTGCTGAACACGCTGCAATCCACGGAAATAAACGGAAGAAAGCTGAAGAACATAACCCCGATAAACGGCATTGCGGAAAAGGCGGCAGCTCATAACATAAAATATATCTGCTGGCATATCCACCCGCACGAAATCCAGAAAATGGACGGCGGCATTGATGAAGCAAAAGCTCAAGATTTAAGAGAATGTCTTAGCGGCATTGACCGTAAGTTGAAACCGGCCTATATGACATTCTCGGAATTCTATAATGGCTACCGAAACATAAACAACACATCGGGCGGAACGGATTTCAAACACTAAATTTTTAAAAGGAGGATGGACAACATGAAAGGGAACTCAACAGTTTTTAATCGAAAACTAAACTTTCACGTTTCGTTTTCGGAGAAGAAAAAGGCAAATTTTACGCTCATCGAACTCCTCGTGGTGATCGCCATCATCGCGATTTTGGCCTCAATGCTGCTGCCGGCGCTGACCAGCGCCAGGGAAACGGCCAGACAGGCACAATGCATGGGCAACCTTCGTCAAATCGGCCAGGCCGTAGCCTCCTACTCGCTTGACTATCAGGATTTTTTTCCGTATGCCGTTAACGGCGGCGCGCCGCACACCTTATATTACAATCTGCAACCTTATACCGGAATAGTTCCCGCTTACCCTGCAACAGCGGCTCAAGGCAAAATTTACTGGTGTCCGAAAGACACCTACAGGGTGATTTGGAAAGATTGTCAATACAGCTATACGCAGAACGGTTATATGAATTGCCTTGGCGCATGGGCAACCTATATGCACATGACCCGGATGACGCGGATCAAGAACCCGTCCACCATGGTCTTCATGACGGACGGAATGCGGACATCTGCCGGAGTGGAAGGTGGACAATTCTGCTTCTACACCTCAACATACCCTTTTACCGCAGGCTCCAGTTCCACAGACCTGGCGATTGATTTCAGGCATCCGAATTTAAACGTTCCGTGTTTGTTCGCCGAAGGTCATGTGAACACTAAAAATATTAAGGATATGTACGGAAATACAAATTGTGTTTACTACGCGCCATAGACATTCGTTTTCCGGTGTGAAGTATCGCATATTGCAAATTCTGTAATTTTAGAGTTATTGATTTAAAGACTTGTACACAAAATAAGAAGGATAAATTCGGATGAAGGGAAATTTTTTCTTACTGGCTGCCGGCTGCATATTTTTGAGCAGTTTGGCTTCATCGGGACAAGATGCATCGAACGGAAAAGCGTTTAAGAAACCGCTTCCGGTCAACGTCCTTCCGGCTGGACTCACGGAAATGGGGTTCAAGGAAGTCAATCCGGAACCGCAGCCCGCGGGGACCGAAACAGAGATGGGCTTCATTCCTTTCAGCCGGCCGGCAACCATTCCCGTATATCCCAATACTCGGCCTCTCGCCGACGAGCGGGTCAAATCTCTGGAGGCCTTTGGTACCCTTGGCGAAATAGTGTCGATGAACTTTGTCATTTATCCCTTAAAAGCTTTGAACAATCTGCGGGTGGTTGCGACAGAACTTAAATCCGATGGAAACGTGATTCCCTCTGAAAACGTGGACGTCAGGCTGGTGACCTACCGCAATGTCGTCTATCCTTCGTATTATTCGGACAAGACCTACAGGACGGTCCCGGAACTGCTGGAAAAAGTGGATGTCGCATCCGCGCCGGAAAAAGAATGCCGGAGATATTGGCTGAAGGTCAAAATTCCCGATAACGCCGCCGCCGGGCTTTACACCGGATCGGTAACGGTTTCCAGCGACAGTTCCGGCAAGACATTCGTTTTGCCGCTTACCCTGAGGGTGCTGCCCTTCAAGCTGCTGAAGGACCCGGAGAAACATTTCACTGCCTACAACTATGATGTTGAATTGTATTCCAATGTTCTCTGGAAGGGAAAAAGTCCGGAGTGGATTTCAAAAGCGGAACGGAATGACTACAAAACAATGCGCGAATATGGATTTGATGTGTTTCCGACGATATATATATTCTACGATACCAAAACGAAAAAGCTTGCCTTTGTCCGTAGCGGCGACGGCGGGAAGGCGATAAATGAAATGTTGTCAGCCGGGCTGAAAGGCCCCGTTCCGGTGGTTTTTGCCGGAACTCCGGAACTCTACCTGGAATTAACCGGCAAGCGGATGAGCAGCCATCATTATATAATGCCGGAACCCCCGCCCGAGGAATTTTATAAAATCGTCACCAGGCTGGTTAAGGATTTTGAAATTGAACGCAAGGCGAAAGGCTGGCCGGAATTCATTTACAACCCGCTGGACGAAGTGGCCGCCGAGTCGAAGGCTTTCGGTGTGAAAACTTACAAAGCGTTCAAAGATGCGGGCGTGAAAACCTACGCGACTAAGAGCCCGGCCGTTTCTGACGCTTCGGACTACGCGGATGTCGTGGATTTCTGGTGCGATCCGTACTATTCCATTCCGTATGAAAAGGTGGTTTCGGACAAGAAACACGGCTATTGGAGCTACCCCAATTACGTCCAATGCGCGCCAATACACGACCCGCTTATATTCTGCGCCGGAGGCCGGATGGTTTACGGCTACGGCCTGTGGCGCTCCGGTTACGCCATGCTGATCCCCTGGATTTGGCGATGGGGAAGTCTGGACACCTATCTAATCCCCGCCACCAAAGGCTCCCCCGCCTGCGGCAATCAATTGGATGGCAATGGCGAAGTGATTCCGGCGGTGTATTGGGATTGCATCAGGGAAGGCGTCAATGACTACAGTTACATCTACACGCTGGAGACGGCGGTAGCGCAGCGGGAAGATTCCGGCGACCCTGAATGCCGGAAACTGGCAGCCCGGGGCAAGGCCCTCCTCCAGGAGATATGGAACGCGGTGAAACCGCAGACAACTTACGAGAACGCCCCCTGGAATCACGAAGATTTCGACGGCTACAGATGGCGCATGGCGCAGATTACCGGACAACTCCTGAAATTTCCGTCGGCCAACAATGCCCCGGTTCCTTCGGTGATAATTGATTCCAAATCCAAGGCCGCGGCGGATGATATGCAGGGATTCTTCCGGAAGCAGAAGGATGAAGGAAACATTCAGGTCATGAATTTAGGGAAGGACGATTTCAAATCCTGGAAAAGCGTCACCACGGAAGGCAAGGTAAAAATCCCCGAAAATGTAAACCATTCAGGCAATAAATGCCTGCTTTATGATGTGACAGTTGACTACAAAAAAGACGGCGGCGGAGAAACCGGCGTTTACCTGATCGGCTGGCCGCGGATAAGTATGGACTTCGGCGACAAAGGTTTGAACATGAGCGAATACGACTATGTATCTTTATGGGTGATGGTCGAATCGGAAAGACCCGAAACGAAAAACGAGTGGACGCCGTTTTACATTAACCTCCTTTCGTGCGACAAAAACAAATACAAATTATACGATAAAGTCATTATCGACCTTGTTCCCGAACGGGTGTGGATTCCTGTTCTTCTTTCGATAAAAGATATGGTGAAAGAATCGGGCAATCAGGAAGCTCCATGGAAATGCGTGAAAGCCCTGCAGTTCGGCATCAGCGAATCAAAATATCCTGACGGCACCAACATCCGGTTCTATCTCGAAGGCATTAATCTCATAAAACTTAAGAATCCGGCGATAGCCTCGGTTGACATTCCCTCCGCCATCCTGTTGAAGCGCGACGAAACCGCGTTCAATGTCGGCATAATGGGATACAAGGAGCATTGTTCCCTTTCCGCCGCGCTGCTGGGAAGCAAAGGCGAGACCGTTTCCACGGCCTCCGCGTCTAATATCGAGAAGGATGCTAAAATGACGATAGATACGTCCAAGTTGACTGCGGGAATCTATACGCTCCATCTGGAAATAAAGGATTCCTCCGGGAAAACATGTTCAAAATATGACAAAGTAGTGAAAGCCATTGACGGGCCGGCAAGCGGCGGCGTTAATGCAAAATAACCAAGGAAAATAACGATGACGAACGAATTGTTACTGGTCTCCAAACTTTTCCCCACCTCATTGGAGGAAACGGAGAATTTCGACGTACAAAAGCGAATAGAACTGTTGAAGAAGTATCATTTCAACGCCGACCAGGTTGACCTGACGCAGACCAACATCGGCAAGGGTGACACCGGCGTATATTACTTCAAGACGAGCGCCGCCAGAGCGGTTCCCCGCGACGTGCTGGCGGAGTATTCTGTGGCAGCGGCGAAAGAGGGGATAAAGCTTCTGACCTATTTCAACGTCCACTGGGCCGCTGAGTTCATGGCGAAGGCGCATCCCGACTGGATACAGTATGACAAGAACAAGGCACCCATCGGGACCGGAAGCTATAATGAAGGGGCGTTCTTCTGCGTAAACAGCCCATGGCGCGACTATGCCGCGCAGATCGCGGAAGACATGGCCCGCTATGACATCCTCGGTATTTTCCTCGACGGCCCCATCTTCAGCGGCGCGGGCTGCTATTGCGAACATTGCGAAAAGAAATTCGGTTCCCGCCTGCCGCAGTCGGCGGAAGAGGCCGATTGGAAAAAGTTCCAGGACTTCCGCTCACGCTCGATTTTCGACTTCATTGGTCATTTGAAAAACGGCTTGAAAAAATCAAGTCAGAAGGTAATGCTTTTCAGCAACGCTCAAGGCGGTTTTTATCATACTCTTGACTTCCGCAGAAACGTGCCGGCAAACCGTGAGTTGACCAAATATGTGGATATGCTTGGCGCGGAAGGCGGATGCCTCCGGATGAATCTCGTCGCCACCTATTCCTATCTGCTGCCCGGACTTTCCGCCAAACGGCTCGAATCCCAGGCGGGCGGGAAGGCGACTTTCAACTTCATTTCGGGCCGTCATCTGAACTGGTCGAGATATCTGCTGCCCCCGGCGGAAATGAAGCTGGTTTATGCCCAGACCGTGGCGAACGGCGCCAACCCGGAATACATGATTTTTTCCGGCGACATCGGCAAGCCCGGCGCTCTGGCCGTGGGCGAAATAAATAAATTTCTGCAGGAGAACGCCAAGCTCTTTGAGGGCGCGGAATCAATGGCGGAGGTGGCAATGCTGGTATCTGACCAGACCGCAAACTGCTACACAAGTCCGGAAGATTTGGGCGACACCGAGTACAAGGGAATGGTGATGGCGCTGATGCAGTCACATATCCCGTTCGACCTCATCGACGACCATTCGCTGGCAGACAAAGAGTTTTTTAAATACAAAACCCTGATCCTTCCGAACTGCGCGTGTCTTTCTGCTCACCAGATCGAGAATATCAAGGATTATGTCCGCGGCGGCGGCACGATCATCGCCACCTATGAGACATCGCATTACGATGAGATTGGACGCAGGGCAAGCGATCTCCAGCTTGGCGATCTGTTCGGCGTAACATCGCTCAATAAGCCCAATGAAATGGGGGCCATCGACAATATCAGCGTGACGGATCCGGCGTTCCGGGATCTGTCCCAGACGCTCATTCCGGCCACCATGCGCAACCTGGCCATTCAAAGCCGCGGAGGCGAGGGCGCCGCTTACTTCCATGAGAAGATGAAAAGCCCCTATTCCGAACTGCCTCCGGTCTCCTCCAGCCCTGCGCTCGTGCTGAATAGTTACGGCAAGGGCAAGGCGGCGTATTTCCCCGGAACGTTTGGCGGGTTCTACTGGAAATTCCGCTTTCCGGAATACATGGCAATCCTGGCTGGACTTATCGCCAGATTCAATCCGGCCGGCATCTGCTTTAAAGGGCTGCCGCAAAGCGTGGAAGTAGTGACGCGCCGGCAGGAGAAGAGCGGACGGCGCTTGATACACCTGATAAGCACCCTGGAAGGCGGGGCGTCGCGTCCGGTTGAGTACATCCTGCCCCGCGACATCGAACTGCGGATCGGCAACCTGGGCGACATGAAGGCTGCGGCATTTTTCGCCGAACAACGGCAGGGAGAGGCGCTGGAGAATAAGGCATCCGGCGGAGAAGTTTCCTTTGTCATCAAGGGATTCAAAGAATACGGAATTGTTGTGATAGACCGGTAGAATCAGCCCTCGCCCGAAAGGGCGACGGCTATCTTAATGCGACGGTGTCCGGCGGCGCGGTCTCCTCTGTTTCGGTTTTCCCTGGCTTCAGAGGCATGCAGAAGAGTCTGCAAACCAGTTCGCCGCCCGGGTTTTCGCCGTTAATCAGAGTCCGGGAATAATTGCGCTGGCGGTCTATCAAACAGAAAACTTTCGTGTCGGACGAGATCAGTTTTATATTTACGATGCCGTTATCGTTGAATGGAATATTGAAGGTTTCGGTTTTAGCGCTTTTCTGGCTGCTGGAGAATTTTTTCTTTTCTCCATTGATTTCCAGGAACGCATTTCCCGCCTCATTAAAAGCCAGAGTCAACTCCAGTTCGACAGTTTTAAACTTGCGGCCGACAACCGGAAACGATTTTTGTATCGCGGTTCCCGGCTGCATTTCAACGGTGGTCCAGCCGCCAAAGGAAAACGGGCCATTGTCGAGAAACATGAGTTTCCCCGGCGAAACTTCCAATGAGACTCCATTCGGCCGCACCATGCGGATAATATCGGATTCCAGATACTGGCGGTAATCATCATATGCGGTAAAACAAATGAATACGCCGATAATCAGCGGAATGGTTAATAGATAAGCTTTCCGGGGATTCTTCGGCCGTATTCGCCAGAAATAGTTGACCGCCGCCGCCGCGCAGATCGCCAGCAGCGGAATTACCGGCAGCCGGAACCGGCATAGAATGTAAAAAACCGCAGTGGCCGCCCAGAACGAAAGAATAAAATAAATCAGCAGGAAAAGTTTGATGTCTTTTTTTCTGAACATTCTGGCCGTCAGGAATATCATCCCCGCCAGGCCGAATGCCATTATGATGCCGGTGGGCATAATTCCGGTGAACATAAAAATCTTGCTCTGGGTTCCCTCGCCCAGAAATGAGATATTGTTGGGGATTTCCTGATAATCCCAGAACAACAGCAGTTTCCGGAAGGTAAGCTCAATATATGCAAGCGGTTCGGCGGCGATCCATGCCATTATCCTGGCGGAAATGGAGATTTCGTTAGCTGTGCTCATCCAGGTCTGATAGCTGGGCGGATATTCCATCGGCCCGGCGGTGAGATCCGGATTGCGCCCTCCCGGCGGCGCTTCAGGAGTATTGCCCAGCGCCAATACCGAAGCGGCCGCCGTTGACGGTCCGGTCAGCTTCCCGTTGAGCACGGTATTGCGCCAGGCAAAGGGGATCTGCGGCAGCAGAATCAGGAAAATAAACAGAGCAGTCGCGGCAAATTTCAGCATTATAAGCTTATATTTTGAAAAACTCCATTTGCCGGTTTTCCCGCCGGTGGTAATGAAGACTGCCGCCAGCAAACCCGGCACAAAACACCAGACATTGCCCCGGGTGAGAATGGAACAGCCGCAAACCAGCCCCGCCAGCGCCCAGTAAAACCAGTTGCGGGCGGAAATTGCCAGCAGCGCAAGATACAACAGCAGCATTATCCAGAAAACCTGCAATGTTTCAATCAGCATGAACGGCGTATAAAGGATAAGCGCTGCCGCAAATACGGTCAGCAACGCCGCAATAATTCCGGCGGCGCGGTTCCACAGCAGCGCCGCGCATTGACCGGTCAGAAATACCGTCAGTGCGCCGAGGATGGATTGAATTATAATCAGCGCCCAGATGGAATCGCCGAAAGTCAGTTTGATGAAAGGCAGAAAAAACGCATAATAGAACGGCTGGAAATAAAAAACTTCCTTGAAGGTGCCGTTGGCAATTTTAGCGGCAAGTTGCTGATAAACCCCCATATCCGTGACGGGCGACGGACAGGTGACCTGATTGAAGCCGTTGTTGAATTCGGCAAGCTCGATACTGACCGCGAGCCGGACAGCAAACGCTGCGACAGTCAGCGCCAGCAGGATGTAAGTGAATTTTCTCTTCATCTGATAATGTTTGCTGTCCGTTTAATGAGCATCGCTCAGACGTTCATCAGCTCTTTTTCTTTGTGTGCCAGATCTTTATCAATGGCGACAATATAGTCGTCTGTCAGCTTCTGAATATCATCCAGCATCTGCTTCAGGTCATCTTCCGTGATTTCGCTGTTTTTCTGGGCTTTTTTCGCCAGCTCATTGCCGTCGCGACGGATATTGCGGATCGCGATTTTGGCTTCTTCAGCGCGATGTTTAACCTGTTTGGCGAGTGAAGCGCGACGCTCTTCGCTGAGTTCCGGTATCGGGAGACGGATGATTTTACCGTCGTTGACCGGGGAAATGCCGAGATTGGCGGCAATCAGCGCCTTTTCGACTGCCGGCATTGCGCCCCGGTCCCAGGGCTGGACTACCAGCATCCGGGGTTCCGGCACGGTGATTCCGGCCAGTTCTTTCAACCGGGTCGGGGTTCCGTAGTAATCGACGGTGATATTCTCAACCAGCGACGGCGAAGCTTTGCCGGTCCTGAACGCGGAAAAGTCTTTGCCCATGTTTTCCTGGGTCTTCATCATATGTTCTTCGAGAAAATCCATCAAACCGCCTATTTCAACACTCATACTATTTCTCCATGTTAAAATTGAGTATATTAAAGTATCATAAGAATTTAAAACAAATAACCGGAAAATTCAAACGCCGCAAGCAAAAAACAGGCGCGCATTAATGCTGTCCGCCGAGAATAAACAGGATTACGGCGGCGGATATCAGCGCGGCGGCAATAATCCGCCTTCCCAGCAAACCCGGATTAAGCCGGGTTTCAAGCGTTGAAAAACCGTATCCGGCGACAATCGCGCCGATAATTACTGAAATTATTCCCCTGGAAGACTGGATGATATTGCCGAAAACCGGACCGATCAACCCGAAACACGAGAACAGCAGCAGCATCGCCACAAACCAGCAGATGCTGAACGGCATTGCCGGTTTCAACTGCCGGAAAGAAATTCCGGGAACAATAAAAAGCATCGGGATGGAGCAGATTCCGGCGAAGACATAAGAAACGACCCCGGCCATCGACGCCCCGAAAAAGATGTTTTCATAACCCAGACTGTCAATCAGGATTTTGATGTAGGTATCAGAGAGCGAGAAACCGCAGCAGGCAACCAGGATCAGCATTGCGCTTTTCACCGGGATGCTGCCGCCGCTCCAATTGGACATGACCGCGCCCCCCAGACAGAGCAGAACCCCGAGCCATTGCAGTCCATTGAACGTGTTATGCAGGAAAATAATACTTATTCCGGCCAAAAAGAGTATTTTCAAGCCGAGCAGCGGCGCCAGCCGGGACGCATCAGTCTGTTTGAGCGCCAGAAAGAACGCGCATTGCGCCAGCAGATAATAGACATTGCACAAAATCACCGCCTTGCCGAAGTTCATCAGCGGCGGCAGCGGTCTATGCATCAGCAGGAAAGGCAGCAGCGCCGCCGCGAAAACCCCCATGATAAGATGCGAAACCACCAGCAATTGATACGAGTTTCCGGAGCTGGAGATAAAGCGCTTGGAGAACAGATAGGAACATGACTGGGAAGTCGCCGCTGTCAGTCCGGTGATAATGCCGAGTATTATAGTTTCCATTAAAGGGCCTGAAAAACAGACGGCGAAGCTTGAAAGCTTCGCCGCCGGTTTTGAATATTAAAAATTAATTTCTGGGCGTAATCGGAACTTGCTGTTCCTGGGGGGTCAGTTCCTGTACTCCGCTCAGATTCATGTCTTTCGCCTTGCTTGGAGTTCTGCCGAGCAGTTTGTCAGCGGCGGCGCTCGGCGTTGTGGGAGCGGGAGCGGCAGGAGCAGTAACTGCGGGAACTGCGGCCGCGGGGGGAGTGGTCGATCCATTACCGTTCACCTGAGAGTTCTCGTCGCTGGGAGCAATATCCTGCAACACAGCTACGGGAATCGGTTTTGGCGGCGGCGCCAGTATCTTTTCGTTCAGCTTATCGTAGGACGGGGATATTATGGTCAGGAATTTCAATGTGTTCGGACTGTCATTGACGGCGGACTGCAAAGAGCCGGCCGGAATGTAAACGGCCATTCCTTCCTTTAAAATGTAGTCAAGGCTGTTTACCTTAAGTGTGCCGCCGCCCGCAATCACCAGCACCATTTCGCTGCTGTTCAAAGTATGCAGGGCCAGCCCTTCGCCGGGGGGAAGCAGTACCAGAGAGACGCTGTAGCTGCCTTTGCCGGATTCTGAAATATTGGAGAAGATCGTATAATATTTAGCGCCGCCCAGTTCTTTGTTGACACCCGGAGCGAGTTCATAAACGTCTTTGTACATGACTTTTTTGGGAGATTCCGCCAAGTCGCGTTTCTGGGGTTCCGGGTCGGGAGCAATGCAACCGCCGCCGATAAAAGACAAGGCGATAACTGCTGCCAGGATTGTAGCGTATTTACAATTCATTTACTTATTATCCTCATGTTTATTACATAGTATAATTATATCTTCAAAACAAAGATATAAAGAATATAATTTACGAAATCAATAATGCAACCCCGCGCGTTAATAATTAAGGGCAAGCCCGCCTGCCCAGCCTTATCAACCATTTGGAAACCTGTGAAATATCCGATTTTACTATAATGCACTTATAATTAACATATTCAGCAATAAAAACAAACGGAGACGCGGCTTATTTGAGAGACATGTCCTCCGCCCGCGTCATGTTTCCAGGCAATAGACGATTAGCGCCCGGTCATCTTTTCCAGCGCTTCCGGATAGCGGGCTCCCACTGTCGTAATAAGCGTTGATTTCTTTCTTGGCCTGGTCCACCACAGCCTGATATGCTGTCGGATAGAGCTTGACCGGTACGCCCTCAAAATATCGCCGCCTGTAACCGTTTTAATCTGATTGGCGATTTCCCGCGTGTTACCGCTGTGGGAGAAATAGGCGACAAGAATTTTTTTCGGTTTCAATAATACAGTTTCGTTCATTTTTCTTTCTCCTGATTGTTAGGAGCCGTTCAAAAATAACGTCTTTTTTTATCTTTGATATTAACTTTAAACATTACAGTAACTGTAAGCCAACCGTATTCCGTAAAAAAAGATAAAAAAACTGTTTTTTTAAGCGTGAAAAGACTGATTAGCCGCTGAATCATTAAATTCTGGGTTCGGACTCCGCATGGCCGGCTTCTTTGTAGAGGGGAACCTCTTCCGGTTCTTCGGGAAGCGCTTCGGGCGCCAGATCTTCCGGACGACCGGTGTCATAATAATGTTTTAAGGCTCTTTTGAAAGCGATCACGAAAACCACCGCCATCAGGCACATCACTAGAATGGAGAGCGTAACCAGCAGATATTTGCCTTTCGGAAGATAATTTTGAGTGACATTCAAATACCCGGCGGTAAAGGTCACAATCACCAGGAAAAAAGCCGGTACCGCCGTAATCCAGACATATTTTTTCTTGCCCATCGCCAGCAGCATTACGGAAACGATAAATAAAGCACAGGCGGCCAGCAACTGGTTGCTCATGCCGAGCAGCGGCCAGATCGTGGCGATGTTGCCGGTATATACCAGGTAACCCCAGGAAAAAGTGAATACCGCGCCGGTCACGATAATGCCCGGCGTCCAGTGCGGATTCAAAAACCGGCGGTCGAATTTGCCGAACAGTTCCTGAAGCAGAAAACGCCCCGCCCGGGTGCCCGCATCCACTGCGGTCAGCACAAACAACGCCTCAAACATGATCGCGTAATGGTACCAGTAAGACATCAATTTATCCATATACGGCAGCGAGGAAAAAATATAGGACATGCCGACCGCCAGCGAAACGCCTCCGCCGGTTCTGCCCTGAAGACTTTCCTGAACCCCCGCCGATAGCGCGTCGAGATTTACGGTGGACATGCCCAGTTTGGCGAACGCCTCCGGTGCGGCGTTGATCGCGAAATAGTCCGCCGGTACCAGCACGCACGCGGAGATCAAGGCCATGAGCGCCACCATCCCTTCCATCAACATTGCGCCGTAACCGACAAATGGAATATCCGCTTCGGTGGCAATCATTTTGGACGAGGTGCCGGTTCCGATAATGGCATGAAACCCGGAAATCGCACCGCACGCGATCGTGATGAACAGGAACGGAAACAGCGTACCGGGAATGACCGGGCCGCCGCCGGAGGAGAATTTCATGACCGGAGCCATTTTCAATTCAGGCAGCACTACCAGAATGCCGAGTGCCAGCAGTCCGATGGTGCCGATCTTGAGATAAGACGAAAGGTAATCGCGCGGACAAAGGATCATCCAGACCGGCAGCACCGAAGCAATAAACCCGTAAAGCGGAATCGCGATTGCAATCTGATTTTTGCTCAGCAGAAAGATTTGCGCCAGCGCCGGGGTTGCCGCGATATAATGGCCGAAAAAGACCGAGGCCAGCAGCAGCGCCACCCCGATGATACTGCCGCCTTTGACATCGCCCGGTTTGAAATATTGCATATGCAAACCCATGATTAACGCTATCGGGATGGAGGCGAAAACCGTGAATGTTCCCCAGGCGCTCTCGTCCATGGCATTTACCACCGCCAGCGCCAGCCCGGCCAGCGCCAGAATCAGGATTGACAGCACCGCCAGGGTGGCGGCGATGCCGCCGGCCGGCCCGATTTGCTCGCGGGCGATTTCGCCCAAACTCCGTCCGCCGTGGCGCACGGACGCGAAAAGCACCGTCATGTCATGCACTCCGCCGCCGATTACCGAGCCGATGATGATCCACAACGCGCCGGGCAGATAGCCGAACTGCGCCGCCAGGATCGGACCCAGCAGCGGACCCGCCGCCGCAATTGCCGCGAAATGATGCCCGAACAGCATGTATTTATTGGTTGCCACAAAGTCCCGCCCGTCGGCAAACTCAATCGCCGGAGTCGGACGTTTCGGATCAATTCCAAGCACTTTATGCGCAATAAAAAGACCGTAAAACCGGTAGCCCAGCGTAAACACGCACAACGCCACCACAATAAGCGTCAGCGAACCCATTACAAGCCTCCTGTTACAATAAACAGTCCTATCTTTAGAAATAAATAAAACCCAATAATCTAACACCTGTCTATCGCTTTACCAAGATGCTAAAAAATTCTTTTGATTGTTTTGAATTTTGATGTCTTGTGCATATATTAAACACTGTTAATCTAAATCAACCTTAAAGAGAGAGGTAAAATTATGGCTGATATAACCGGAATGAAAGTAAATACGCCGGAAAACAGACTTCGCGGCAGACTGCCGAAAGTGGGAATCCGTCCCACTATTGACGGCCGGCGCCAGGGCGTCAGGGAATCGCTGGAAAGTCAGACGATGGGCATGGCGAAAGCCGCGGCCGCGCTGATCGGCAAGCATCTTAAACATGCCAACGGCATGAAAGTGGAATGTGTGATTGCCGATACTTGCATCGGCGGGGTTGCCGAAGCGGCGGCCTGCGCTGATAAATTCGCGCGGGAAGGCGTCGGCGTCTCCCTGACCGTCACCTCCTGCTGGTGTTACGGCGGCGAAACCATGGACATGGATCCGCTGATGCCGAAAGCGGTCTGGGGATTCAACGGCACCGAGCGTCCGGGCGCAGTGTATCTGGCGGCGGTTCTGGCCGGACACAGCCAGAAAGGCGTTCCCGCATTCGGCATTTACGGCAGAGACGTCCAAAGCGCCGATGACACTTCGATTCCGGCCGATGTTCAGGAAAAAATTCTCCGCTTCGTTCGCGGCGGCCTCGCCGTTGCCGCAATGAAAGGCACTTCATATTTGTCTATGGGCAGCGTTTCCATGGGCATCGCCGGTTCCATCGTTGATCCCGGATTCTTCGAAGATTATCTGGGTATGCGTTGCGAAGCCGTGGATATGACCGAATTCGTCCGCCGCATCGAGGAAGGCATTTATGACGGGAAAGAATTTAAGCAAGCCCTCAAATGGACCAGGGCAAACTGCAGGGAAGGCGAGGATTTCAACTCCGCCAAGTCGCGTAAATCAGCTAAGGAAAAAGAGAAAATCTGGGAATTTGTAGTCAAAATGACCATGATCGGCCGCGATTTGATGGTCGGCAACCCCCGGCTGGCGGAACTGGGATTCGGCGAAGAAGCGCTGGGACACAATGCGCTGTGCGCCGGATTCCAGGGGCAGCGGCAGTGGACCGACTATCTGCCTAACGGCGATTTTATGGAAACCATTCTGAACTCTTCGTTCGACTGGAACGGCATTCGTCAACCATATGTGATGGCCACTGAAAATGATGCTTTAAACGGCGTCGCCATGCTGTTCGGGCAGTTGCTGACCGGCACTTCCCAGGGTTTTTCCGATGTCAGGACTTACTGGAGCCCTGAAGCCGTTTACAAGGCCACCGGCCATAAACTCGGCGGTGACGGCAAAAACGGGCTGATCCATCTGATCAACTCCGGTTCAACCACGATGGACGGCACGGGGCAGCAGACGAAAAACGGCAAGCCCGCGATGAAGCCGTTCTGGGAAATCACTCCGGCGGAGGCCGGCAAATGCCTTGACGCCACCGAATGGTGCCCGGCGATAACCGAATACTTCCGCGGCGGCGGCTTCTCCTCCAGATTCGTGTCCAGGGGGGGAATGCCGATCACCATGTCCCGGATCAACCTGATTAAGGGGCTTGGCCCGGTGTTGCAGATTGCGGAGGGCGTCACTTTTGAACTGCCGTCCAAGATTCATGATAAACTTGACCGCAGAACCAATCCGAGCTGGCCTACAACCTGGTTTGCTCCCAGGATTACCGGTAAAGGCGCATTCTCGGATGTTTACAGTGTCATGGCCAACTGGGGCGCCAACCACGGAGCATTCAGCTACGGGCATATCGGCGCGGATTTGATTACGCTGGCGTCGATGCTGAGGATTCCGGTATGCATGCACAATGTTCCGGAAAGCGATATTTACCGCCCAAGCACCTGGGCTGCATTCGGCATGGATGCGGAAGGCTCGGATTACCGCGCCTGTCAGGCATTCGGACCGGTCTATCGTTAAAAGTTAATCGTAAAAGCAACAGCGGCATTCGTCAGGTGACGGATGCCGCTGTTTTTCTATAATCCCACCTGATTTTCAGGCTTATTCTTCTTCGTGATGCTGTCTTTCCGACTGATACTTGGTAATAATATCATTGGCCACATTCGCGGGGACCTGTTCGTAACGGCTGAACTCCATTTCGAAAAGTCCGCGGCCCTGAGTCATGCTGCGGAGTTCCGTGGCGTACTTGGACATTTCCGCCAGCGGAATTTCGGCATTAACCACTTCCATGCCGGCGTCGGCTTCCATGCCGAGGATGCGTCCGCGTTTGTGATTAAGGTCGCCGGTGATGTCGCCCATGTAATGGTCGGGAATGGATATCCGCACCTTCATGATGGGTTCCAGCAGCACCGGCCTGGCTTTGGCCATCGCCTCGCGGAAAGCCATGCGGGCGGCGATCTTGAACGCCATTTCGGAGGAGTCTACCGCATGGAATTTACCGTCATAAACAGAGACTCTGACTTTTTCGACGACGCAGCCGGCCAGCGGTCCTATGGTCATGGCTTCGTTGATCCCCTTTTCAACAGCGGGAATGAAGTTTCTCGGGATAGCCCCGCCGACAACATCATTGACGAATTCATAACCCGCATCGTTAAATGACATGCGCAGGGCGACTTCACCGAACTGTCCGTGGCCGCCGGACTGTTTTTTATGCCGGTAATGGCCGTCGCCGTCGGCGGTGATGGTTTCACGGTAAGGAATCTTCGGCGTGGACAGATGGACTTCCACTTTATAAACGTCTTTCAGTTTCCTGACAATATTGCCGAGATGCTGGTCGCCCATGCCGGTCAGCAGGGATTCGTGGGTTTCGTCATGCCGTTTATAAGTCACGGTCGGATCGGTTTCGGCGATCTTATGCAGTCCGGATGCGATTTTGTCTTCTTCGCCGCTTTTCGCTGCGGAAATAGCATAGGACATAACCGGGTTGGGAAAGACGATAACCGGAAGCGGTTTGACTCCCGGAGCCGTTGCCAGGGTATTGGAGATGTGGGTATCTTTGAGTTTGGCGACCGCCACAATGCAGCCCGGCCCGGCATCTGTAACAGGTTTCTGTTCTTTGCCGTTCATGATGAGCAGTTGTCCGAAGCGCTCTTTTCCGTCTTTGGATACATTGAGGACATCTTTTTCAGCGGTAAATACCCCGGAAAGGATTCTGAAGAAAGTAAGCTGCCCGATAAACGGGTCAATAATCGTTTTGAAGACCAGGCCGATGCCGGTGCCGGAATCGCTGACCGGAATCTTGCTGCCGTCGGCGAAAACAATTTCTTTGGAGCTTGCCGCATCGGGAAAAAGGTTGACAATATTATCCATCAGTTCGGAGACGCCGACATCCTTGGCCGCGCTGCCGGCAAATACCGGGACCAGGCTGCCGCTTTTGATCGCAGCCTTCAGCCCTGAAGCAATTTCGTCATCTGTAAGCGTACCGCCGTCAAGATATTTTTCCATCAATTTTTCATCTGATTCGGCAATCGTGTCCATCAGCGCTTCGCGGTATGCGGCGGCTTCGGCGGCGATTTCAGCCGGAATATCGGTGTCTCTGAGGACGTTTATCACTTTCTTAAAGCCGGCTTCCACTCCGACCGGGAGAGTCAGCGGAACGCAGACGGTCTTGCCGTAAGCTTCTTGAATCTGGGCCAGGGTACGCTTAAAATCGGCGCGTTCCCGGTCAATCCGGTTGATAATGACGAAGCGCGGCAGATTGAGTTCTTCGGCCATCTTCCATGCTTTGGCGCATCCTACTTCAAGTCCGCCGACCGCGTCAACGACAATCAGTACGCTGTTGCAGGCATGCAGCGCGGCGGTGGTTTCTCCGATATATTCGCCGTATCCGGGAGTATCAATAAAAAACAGGTGATTGCCTTTCCATTCACAATTCAGGGGGGTGGCGTAAATACTGCTTCGTTTTTCCTGTTCATCCGCGGTATAATCAGAAATACTGGTTTTCTGATCAACGCTGCCGCAGCGTTCAACGGCTTTGGCTTTAAACAGCATCAGGTCGCAAAGAGAGGTTTTTCCGCCACCGGAATGACCGGCAACAGCGAAGGTTTTGATTTCTACCGATTTCTTCATAATATATCCCTTTCTGTTTGTAAAATTCAGTCAAATTTTCATTCTCTGACCAACATGACAATCTATACGGGAGACTATGGAAAGAAATATAAGCAGAATATGTGCATAATTCAAAAGCACTCTATAAAATTTTATTGCTATATTTTAAAATGATGCTATTATTCACTATCACGACAAAAGATTAAGAGTATATTTTAAAAGTTTTAGATTCTCAATAGCGTTGAATTTCTGTTGCCGCCGGATTCGTTCCGCCGGCCTGAATTTGTAAGGGGTTTTGATGAAAATCGGTTTTAAGAAAAAAGCCAAATCCGCGGCTGACCAGGAGCCCATGCTTCACGTCGCGGGAGAAACTCACGTCGGCCTGATTCGCGAAGTCAATGAAGACAGTTTCTGTTATATCGCTTACCCGGAAGAGCCGAATTCGCTGGCGGTCGTCGCCGACGGGATCGGCGGTCACCAGAGCGGGGATGTTGCCAGCGCCATCTGTTGCGAACACTTCATCTGCGCCTGGAAGAAAAGCGATGCCGGAAACTTTTCCGCCGATTTCATGGCCGGACATTTCATGACAAAAACAATCACTGAAGCCAATACGCTGATTTATGACGAAAACTGCCGTCGTCAATTGCCCCAGCCGATGGGTACGACGATTGTGTCGGCCATGTTCACTCCCCAGTCGATTGTGGTCGCTCATTCCGGCGACAGCCGGTTGTATATTCTCAGAAACGGCCTGCTGCAGCGGCTTACTGAAGATCACAGCTATGTGGCGGAGCTTGTGCGCCGGAAAATTATCACTGAAAACGAAGCGGCCGGACATCCGTTTTCACATATTATTTCCAGATCGCTGGGACCGGCTTCGGAAGTTGAACCTGAAGTCAATATTTTTCCGCGCCTGCCCGCAGATCGTTTCATCCTTTGCTCTGACGGCTTGACAACCCATCTTTCGGAAAAAAGGATTGAAGAAATCCTGGTGACCAGCAAAACCCCGCGTGAAGCGCTCGACATGTTTATGAAAGACACGCTGATTTCCGGCGGTGAAGACAATGTGACAGTAATCTGTATTTTCAGCACATTGGGCGCGCTGAACTGAGTCAATACGGCTTAATTTTTTCTTAGGTCAAAGTTTCAGACTGTCCAGAGCCGTCCAGGCGTCGCTGCCGGTTTTTTTCTCATGACATTTGCATTTTTTCTTATTCAAATCAACGCCGCATTGCGGACAGAGTCCCTGACAATTTTCATCGCACAGGTAATTTATCGGAATGCTGATCAGCATTTCTTCCCGGATATCCTCGGTAATGTCCAGTTCCGGCTCCGTCACATCTTCATAATAGCGGCAGACGGAAGCATTCTCGACTGTCTGCTTAAATTCTTTCACACAGCGTCCGCAAACGCAATGAATCGCGGTTTTAACCGAGCCGGCCACGAGAACGCCGCGGTTTACCAGGGAAGCGTGCAGTTGATATGAAACGTTATCTTTGAACTGCACGAGTTCAGTATCTTCAATTTCCAGAAAGGCATGGCCTTCTGTTCCGGAAATATCCAATTCCTGACGCTCCAACTGCAATACATTGATTTTAATCATAAAAGGCCTGCTCCAATTTTTATTTTAATCGCCGCCACCACCGGCGAAGGCACATACTGGGCAAAATCGCCGTTCAAATGGGCTACTTCTTTAACCATACGCGAACTGACGAATGAATTTTGAGGCGTCGGCATCATAAAGATCGTTTCGCATTCCTCTTTCAAGCTGCGGTTCATCAGAGCCATCTGGAGTTCATATTCGAAGTCGGAAAACGCGCGCAGCCCGCGCAGCACCGCATTTGCCTGAAACCGGGTCAGGGCATCAACCAGCAAGCCGTTGAAAGACACGACCCTGGCGTTAGGCAGCTCGCTGCAACATTTTTCCAGCAGGGCGATTCGCTCTTCAGTCGAAAACAGCGGGTTTTTGTCAATATTGACGGCGACGCCCACGATTACGCGGTCAAACAAGCGGCAGGCTCTTTCTATCAGGTCGAGATGCCCGTTCGTCACCGGATCGAAACTGCCGGGATAAAGTACGGTTTTTATTAAATTATCTTTCATTGCAATGGTACTTTCAGATTTTATGGTTTAGCGCAAATTATCACGAAGTCTTGCATTTACAAATTTGCGTTTTTTCAAATTAAACCGTTTTTTGGTGCTGTTTTTCTTTTTTTTTACTCAAAAACACGGTACATCAATGAATAACAGTTGATTTTTCTATACGGAAATATAATTTTCTTTTTGCCAAAATCAAAGTATTTTAACTTTATAAAACGGTTTGAGCGGAAAATTAAGAGGGATTTAACGGTTGATGGGTATTCCGGAAAACAACAAAACAATAATTGATGTGCCTTCGCTGGATGCGCTGATGGAACACGGCATTAAAGACGCCTGTGTGGCCATAGGAGTCTTTGACGGCGTCCACCGCGGGCATCAACTGTTGATAAAAAACTTGCTGGCAATGAGTGACAAACATCACTGCACACCGGCGGCGCTGACTTTTTTCCCGCATCCGCGTGAAGTCATAAATCCGGAGAATCCGCCGCCATTGCTGGTGCCGCCGTTCAAAAAGATTGAACTGCTGCATCAGTACGGCATCAAAGCGGTAGTCACAATTCCTTTTTCCCGTGAGTTTTCAGCCCAGACGCCGGAGGAATTCATCAAAAACTGCCTGCATTCATCACGGGTCAAAATCCGCGGAATCTGCGTCGGCAGCAAATGGCGGTTCGGCACCGGCGGTTCGGGTGACAGTTCCGTGCTGCACAGTTTTGCCGACAGGGGACACTTCGATTTTGAAACGGTGGATGAACTGGTCATCGGCGATTCGATTGTCAGCAGCACCTCCATCCGCCGCGCGATATCTGCCGGACTGCTGGACCGCGCCGGAGAAATGCTCGGACGGCCCTACAGCCTTTGCGGGATTGTGGAAAAAGGATATCATGTGGCGGGGCCGGAACTGGCGCACCCGACCGCAAATCTCAAAATTACTTATGGCGTTCTGCCGCCCGACGGCGTATATGCCGCATCCGCGATTGTCGGGGACAGGCGCTATCCGGCGGCGGTCAACATCGGGGTTTCCCCCACTTACGACCGGCCGGATGACAAGAGCAGACGCCTTGAAGTTCATATTATCGATTTTGATCGCGATCTTTACGGGGCGTCAATTGAAGTGGAATTGCTCCAGTACCTCAGAGAAGAACGGTGCTTCCTTAATTCCGCCATGCTGAAATCCCAGATTATTAAAGATGTCGAAGATATTAAACAGATCATTACTAATTACAAACATAAATAACTCCCGGAGGGTATTTAAATGAACGAGAAAAAAGCTTATTCAATCGTGGAACTGGCGGAAATGCTCAATGTCCCGCGCACTACTTTAAACGACTGGCTGACCCGTTTCTACCAGTACATCGAATGTGAAACCCGCGGCAAGAGAAAAGTTTATTTTGATACTTCGCTTGAAGTGCTGAAGGAAGTTTCCGAGCTTCGCAATTCCGGCATGGCGGCATCCGATATCGAAAAAGAACTTGCCAAACGCCATCCGGTTCATGCGGAAATAGCGCCGCCGCAGCCGGAGGAAGAATCCGAAAGCGGCGAGCCGGCTGCTCAGCCTGCGGCCCAGGAAATGATGCCGCCGGTTGTCAGACAGCAGGCCGAAGAAATCGGCAGAATGCTCGGCAAGGAGCTTAAGAACATCGCCGAGCGGCTTGAAGCCTCAAAAGATATGAATAAATCATTTGCCCGTAAAACCATGCGCTGGTATATCCTGGCGCTGGTGCTGATCGTCGCCATGGGGGCAACCGCCATCCTCATTACCGTCAAGGCGGGCGAACTGCTCAAACGGCAGGACTTGAAAATTGCCGGCAACAGCAACATCCTCAGCAAGATTGACCGCCAGAATGATTCTATTACCAAGGAACTCCAGCAGCGCGACCAGCTTATTTCCAAACAGAATCAGGACTTGCAGCGCATGAGCATTCTCCTTGATAAGAACAGCAGCGACTATCAAAAAAATATTGAAAAACTGCAACAGGAACTTAATAAGCAGCGGGAAGATTTCAAGGCGATGATTGAAAAAGCGTCCCAGAACGCCGACACTAAAACTTCCGCCGAACTCGCCGCAATAAAAGATTACTTTGCCAAGGAAAAACTTGAATATATCAGTAAACTGGAGGAACTAGGGAAAGAAACTGCCGAGCGCGGCCGCCTCATTGACCAGCTCAAAAACGACATGCAGAAACAGTCCGAAGAGTATAAAGCCGCGCTGGTCAGAAATGAAAAAAATGTCATTGACTCCAAAGACAATATTATCAATAAGCTGAAAGAAGAATTCTCTCAGAAGCGCCAGGAATATGCCAGGAAAATGCAGCAGTTAACCCGCGAATCCGAGGATAAAAACAAACAGATAGAAAATCTGACCAAACATGCCGCCGAACAAAACGATACGATCAACCAGATGAAGGCCAAGCAGGCGGAACCGGCTCCGGCTGAAAAACCCGCAGCTCAATAGTTTTTCGCCATAAAAATAAAACGGCGCAGTTTACCGCTGCGCCGTTTTTTATTGTAGTGACTTGAATTGTTATCTGAATACCGGAATCGCGTCTCTAAGCCAGAAATCGTTGTACTTAATATCCTGAACATGGCCGTCAGCCCGGAGCGAATTACATGTTTTTACACCAAATCCGTGTGTCAGAATGCCCAGCGAGCCGGCATTGCCATCGGCGGGAAGGTCATTGTTGACTAGAGTATCAGGTGTAACTATCCCGTCAGCCCAACTTCCCAAATACCATGTAAAAGCAAACGGATATCTCTCGAATGCCCCGTCGGCGGAACCTCCGTTGGCGGTTTGCTGTTTGCCGTCGGCAATGGTAAGGACGGCCGCCGGAGATTTTATTTTGCTTACCGGCATGGCCGGAAAGTTACTGGCATCAGGAACAGTTATGTTGAAATTGCCCATGCCGGTTATGTAAGGATTCACGGAATAGGTCAGTCCCCCGGCAGTGTTTCCGGCTGAAATGGGCTGGCGAGTGGCCAACGGGCAAATAAACGTGGAAACCGTTTTTCCTCTCAGGTCACGATTTATGTACGGCGCCAGAAAACCGTTCCAACTGTAAGTGGCGGCAACGCCGTTAACAACTCCAGGCTGACGCGGCGGTAAATAATTCCTGTAATCATCCGCATACATCTGGAAGAAAAGACCAATTTGTTTCTGATTGCTTCTGCAACTGTTGATCTTTGCCGAAATTCTTGCTTTGTTCAAAGACGGAAGCAGCATTGAGGCCAAAATCGCGATGATCGCGATCACCACGAGGAGTTCAATGAGTGTGAAATTTTTTCGCATATTCATTTTTATATTCCTTCTTTTTTAATTACTACAACCGTTTCGCTATTTATAGTTTAATTCACTTTCTGAAAAAAAGCAACAATAAATTAAATAATTTCATTAAAAAATATTGCTTTTTAGCAAAATAAGCGTTATTATTATATTCATAAAATGAATAAACTATTTAAATAGAACATCAGATTAGGCTAAATGGAGAAAAAAAGTAATGTTTAAAAAATATAGACTGACAATATCGATCTTAATGGCGGTCATGCTTTTTGCGCCTTGCGCCGGTGCGGCAGAAAACACTGACGCCGGGATTGCACAGGCGACCCCGCAAATGCGGGAACGGGCGGTTAATCTCAGCCGGATCCTGAATTTCAAGCCGGAATATCGCCGCGGGGTATTTATGTATGACCGTACAATTTCCGGATATGAGAAAAATCCTGAAAAACTGGCCGCCAGATGTAAAATGCTCGGTCTTACGGAGGTTTACTACAGTTTCAGCGACAAGCATGCCGCAGATAAAAAAGACAGTGACCGGGCGGCGGCGTTCAGCGCGGCATTCCATAAATACGGTCTTAAAGTGTATGCGCTGAAATATGACGGCGCGGAAGCTTTTGCTTCTGAATCTTATGTCCAAAAATCAGCCCGTACCGTTCTTGACTACAACCAGTCCGTAAAACCGGAATCGCATTTTGACGCGATTATTGCCGATCTCGAACCGCATATTCTAAAAAAAGGCCGTTCTTATGTTCCCAGGGATTTGAAGTATTACTGGGATGAGAAGGGTTACGGTCCGGGTAAAAGCAATGACCAACTAGTGAAACAGGCGTTGACTATTTTGTCCATGGCGAAACAGGAATTAAAAGGATTGGAAATTTCCGAAGCGCTCGGTTTCTTTTTTGAATCCCGTTATCAGAAAGGAGAGTTGCCCAGCGCCTCAATTAATAACTTTCTTGAACCATGTGCCTTTGTCACGATAATGGCATACGCCAACAAACCGGAAAAAATATTCCGGATGGCGGAAGCCCAGTTGAAAAACAGCAAGCGTCCGGGAAGTGTTGCAATTTGCTTGAAAACCAGTGTCGGCACCATGAATGACGACGGCATTGAATCCTCGCTGCAGCCGCAAGGCTGGGACAAGTTGATTGAAGCCGCGGACCATGTAACAAAAGCCGCGGAAAAATATCCGTCATTTCGCGGCATTGACTTCTTCGAATATGCCGGGTTGGAAAAAATGTGGGAAAACAAGCAGTAACAGATATTAAGCTGACGATAAAAAGGAGCATCAATGGCGATTCAAAATAAAATGGTTGTCTTTTTCGTAATGTCCCTGATGGCGTTGGGCAATATAAGTATTGCCGGCGGCAAATGCGCGATCCTGTTGCCGGAAAGCCGGCCGGGACTCGAAGCGCCGGCCAGGGTGTACGAGCAGGCTGCGGCGTTCAAAAACTTTCTGTTGGAGAATCGCCTTGATGTGGATTTGATAACCGATGTGATGATTGATACCGGCAAAACAGATTTTGCCAAATATCAGACCATTTTCATCTGGAATCTTTTCCCGTGGTCGGATGTTGTCTGGAGTAAGGCGGAAAATTATGTCCGGAACGGCGGAACTTTATTTTGGCAGGGTAATGTGCTTAGGGGCGCAAGGCTCACGGACGAATATCTGAACAAACTACAGACGCTGGCCGGAGTAAAATTTGGAGAATATCAGAGCGATCCGCTGCTGGGGAATGGAATCATTAATCGTTTTATGTGGATAAGAACGCTGAAACCGTCAGGTCAGCCGCTCCCTTTGTTATGGCAGGATGAAGAGCCGGGAATGTTTGCGTCTTTCTCCGGAGAGGCCTTTAAGCTGGAGGCCGTTGATGGCGGAGTAGCGGTTGCGGAATGGGTTCAGCGTGACCGCAAAACCGGTGACGGCGTCGCGGCTGTGGTAAAATGCTACCCCGGAAATGGCAAAACGGTATTTCTTTCCTCCTATTCATTTATTATGGCTGGAATTAAATCTGACGATCTGCCGGCACTGCACAGCAGGAAGATGCTTAAGGAATATCTGAGATTCCTGGGAGCCGTTCCCGTCGCCGCCCCGGTGGCTAAAGTGCGCCAGGAGCCGGTCAATATGCGTGAAATCAATCCGGACTATTCATGTCCGCGCGCAATGTGGATATGGAATATCGATTTCGGACTCGACGATAAAGAATCAGACCGGCTTATCAACTTCTGTAACTTGAGAAAAATCAATGTCCTCTATTTTTACACGGGCAAGGCTGCGATGTTCAAGGAAGAACCAAGCCTCCAATATTTGAAAAGATTCCTGCGGAAAGCCCATGCCGCAGGCATAAAAGTACATGGACTGGATGGCTGGAATGACGCGTTTCTGCCGGAAAAACAGCCGGATTTTCTGGCGGCAATACAGCGGATTCTTGATTACAATAAACAGGTTGCGGAGGAAGAACGGTTTGACGGATTCCAGTCAGATGTGGAGCCGGTGACATTTAAAGGCTATCATCAATCTGTTGAAGATAAAAAGCGAATTGATCTCCAGTTCATCGAACTGCACGCCAAAGGGCGCGATCTGATAACGCGGAGCGGATTGAAGAATTTTGAGTACGGCCTGGCAATTCTCGAATCCTATGACAAGGATAAGCCGGAGACATACGTCACCTGGAACGGAAAAACCGGCAACGTTGCGGAACACGCGATTGACATTTTTGATTATTTCGCCATTATGTCCTATCACGACCTGGCTCGCGTAACCATAAAATCAGCGCAATATAATGTTGATTTGGCTGCCGCCAAAGGCAAAAAAGCCTTGATTGGCGCGGAAACACTGGACATTTTTACTAAATACCAGGGCTCCAGAGAGATTACTTTTTATGAAGAAGGCGTCGATGAAATGGAAAAAGAACTGAAGAAGGTTTACCATCATTTCAAAGACAACAAAGGGTTCGGCGGTTTCGCGATACACCACTATGACTCCTACCGCACGCTTCCGGATAAGCCGCGTCAGATTGTGTCTATCGCCGCGCCGGAACTTAAAGCGGAAAAACTCGAAAAACCGGAAGTCGGTAAAATTATCTGGCGGAAAAAATATCCATTGCTGCTGAACCGGCAGGAGCAGGTGATTTATTCCAAAAAAGACTGGAAAGGCCCGCTGGACCTGAGCGCGGCGGTCTGGTTCGGCTATACTCAAGACGCGCTCTATTTGCGGGCTGAAATCAAAGACGACGTGATTCTGACAAAAGAGTCCGGCAGCGACATGTGGAAACGCGATCACGTCGAATTGTGGGTTAATATACCGGGGGAAGAGGATTCTTTTCAGGCGGGAATGACTCCGATGGAATTTGACAAACTGCTCAATAATGCTTATGTATGGCTTCCGGCACGTTTATCGGAAGCGGAACGATTGAAGCTGGCCGCGCAGATAGCGTACAAGTTTGAAAAAAGCAGTGATGGTTATATTTTAGAATGCAAAGTGCCTTATGCTGCTTTGGGCGCCGGCTTTGATGCCGTTGCCAAGCACGGATTGAATGTGTTATTTGAAGTCGGAGACTCCGACAATATGAACGACGCCCCGAAAACGCAGATATCCAATGCTCCGGGAAAAAGCCGGGGAAAAGCCGAAACCTATTCAAAACTGGTTTTGATAAAAGAATAATTATGAAAAAAGACAAACAATTACTAAATGCCGAGAGCATTATCGACTGCATTGCCGAAAACGGTACGGTCACTCAGATTCAGGTGGAAAAGCAGATACACCTGAAACGTACTTCTGTTTTCAATATTTTTGAAGAGTTGAAAAATGCCGGGTTGATTATTTCTCCATCTTCTTCCCCGACAGTTCAGAAAGGCCGTCCGCGGTCATTGTGGACGCTCAATCCGCGGGTCGCGGCTTTCATGATGGTTTATATCAACAGTAAACATAACTATTTTGTGCTTACGGATTTTAACGGCAATCAAATTTTTAATGAAAGCAGCCCATTTTCCGAAAACATTGATGATGCCATTGCCGGCACTGCGGAAAAATACCGGGAATGGCAGGCCAAATACAAAATAGCCGGAATCATGATTGCAATTTCCGCCAAAATGGATTTTGACCGTGGTGAAATTATCGCCTCTTCCATCTGGAAATTAAAAGGGTTTCCGCTGAAAGAAAAACTTCTGGAAGCATGCGGCATTGATAACGAAAACCAGCTTCTGCTGGTGGAAAATAATGCCCGGCTGGGTGCATGGGGCGAGTTTTGTTTCGGCCCCAGCATAGGTACTAGCAATCTGCTTACGCTGCATATTTATCAGGGGCGGCGGAACGGCAGAAATCTTTTCATCGGACTGGGCAGCGGGATTATCCTTGACGGACGCCTGTTCCGGGGATTTCGCGGCGGCGCCGGAGAGTTGGACCGCTCCTGCTATGACTGGTTTGAAAAAATATACGAAAAAGACAAGTTTCCGACGGCGCTGAACGAACTTGATCAGACCTCGCTTAAATTCTTCGCCGAAAAACTTGGCGAAGGCTTCGCGCACATGGTCAACTATCTGGCTCCGCAACGAATGGTGGTGGTGTTTGACCATGAAAATGTCTCCATGGAATTCATTCAAATCTTACGCCAGTCGGTGAAAAGGAATTTAATCATTCCGGAGGCCGATTTCTTCCCGATAGAAATTTCCTCCGAAGGCGTAAACCTTGTCTTGAAGGGCGGTATCGCGTTGCTGCGGCAGATATATTTCAACCGCAGCGAACCTCTTACCAGATTACTCTGCCAAACGCTTCATTCCGCGAAATAATCCATCGGTATTATTTCAGGTTGAGCACGTCCTGCATGTCGTACAAACCGGGTTTGGCGGTATACAGGAACCTGGCGGCGCGCAGCGCCCCCTTGGCAAAAGTATCGCGGCTGGATGCCTTGTGCGTGAGTTCAATGCGTTCCCCGCCGGTGGCGAAAATCACCGTATGATCGCCGACAACATCGCCGCCGCGCACCGCATGCATGCCGATTTCCTTTTTGGTCCTGGCGCCGACCATGCCTTCACGTCCATGCACGACCGCATCCGCGTATGAGAGGTTTCTGGCTTCGACAATGACTTCCGCCAGGCGCACGGCGGTGCCGCTGGGCGAATCTTTTTTCTGGTTGTGGTGCATTTCCACAATTTCAATGTCATAATCATCGCCCAGGATTTCAGTAACTTTGCGGCTGAGGTAAAATAACAGGTTGACGCCGACACTCATATTCGGCGCCAGGACCACTTTGCCGCCTTTGCCGGCCAGCGCTTTAAGCTCGGCTTTTTCGGCATCGGAAAGCGCCGTAGTGCCGATCACCACCGCGCAGCCCGCTTCAACAGCGGCGGCGGCGTTCGCCACGACGCTGCCGGTGCTGAAATCAATGATCGCATCCGCATTTTTCAAAAGCGGCGCCAGCGACTCCGTGATTTTTACGCCGCATTCTTTACAGCCTGCCGCCAGCCCGGCGTCATTGCCGAGAAAAGGAGTTCCCGGAGCTTCAACAGCCCCCGCCAAAGCCAGGTCCTGCGACTCCAGGATATTGGCGACCAACCGCCTGCCCATTCTGCCGGCCGCGCCGATAATTATTATTTTGATCATAAATTCATCTCCGTTTTATTCTTTCATTTAATATGGTTTGGATCTCGAAATTTTAAAGGTCCGGAATCTTCAACTGTTTCTCTTTCGGCGTCCACATGATTTCCTGCTGGATGCTCATTGACGCCGGAAACTTATGAACATTCTGATAGCGGCTGGATAACGCCAGCAGCGTATAAGGCGAGAACAGGAACGTGTACGGCTGTTCTTCATGCAGCAGCCGGTGAAACTGGAAGCACAATTCGACCCGTTTCTTGTGGTCAAAAGTTACTCTCAATTCATCAATAATCCGGTCGGCTTCGGCGTTCTTGAACCCGTAATTGCTGCTGAACGGTTTGTCGGCTTCGCTGGAATGCCAGAGCTGATAGAGGTCGGGCTCGTAAGCGATTGTCCAGCGAAGCGTGCAGGCGTCAAAATCCTTTTGCTCCAGTCGCTGTAAATACACGGACCATTCCAGGATCTGAATTTTCATTTGGACTCCGCCTTTGGCCATGTCTTCCTTGATCAACGGCAGCATTTTCTCCTGAAGAGAGCTGTTCGCCACCTGCAAGATGGTAAACTCAAACTTTTTGCCGTCTTTTTCGAGGACTCCGTCGCCGTCAATATCTTTCCAGCCGGCTTCCGCCAGCAGGGCTTTGGCTTTTTCAACATTAAATTCATAGGGCTTGATGCTCTTGTCATAATAGGGGCTGTCGTAGTAAAGCGGTCCGGTCACAATCTCACCCAGCCCGAAATACGCGTCTTTCAAAATTTTTTCCTTGTCCACCAGACATGACAGCGCCTGGCGCACCCGCTTGTCCTGAAACAGCGGATTATGCAAATTGTAACCGACATAGGCAAATGTCCTGGAAAGATATTTCAGTTTACTCAGCTTGCCGTTTGGACCAAATTCCGGAATATCAGTGCGGTTCCTCCACTGTTCCGGCAGCAAGTCCATCCGGTCAATTCCTCCGGAAAGCAGCGATTGAAAACAGGTGTTCGGATGTTTGATAATTTCAAATGCTGTATATTTTATTGGCGGCGCAATGCCAAGTTTATCGCCGAAAAAGTTCTCATAGCGGGAGAGAACCACCCGGCGGTCCTTATCCCAGCGCAGCAGCCGGTACGGGCCGCAACCGACAATCATCCGGTTCCGCTGATGGTCGTCGTTAAACTTTTTCGCGTCAAACGGACCTGCATAGGCATGGTACAAATGTTTGGGCAGCGGACTTAAGCCGAGAGTCAGTTCCAGCGATTGATAATACGGCATCTTCCAGTAAACCTTGAATTCATAATCAGAGAGAACTTCAATTTTTTCAAGGTCTTTGTAATAGACCCGCATCGAAGCGCAATTGGTGTCCGGATCATTTATCACATCCGCATAGAATTTAAAATCCCGGGCGGTTACTTCTTTGTTTTTCCATTCTTTCCCGGTTACCGGGTCGGTGAAGTCCTGCCAGGTGATGCCTTTTCTCAGCTTGATCGAGTAGATTTTTTTATCCGGTGAAATCGTCCAGCTTTCCGCCATCAGCGGTTCAAATATCTCCGGTTTTTCAAAATTGCGGTCAGCCAGCGACGAATTACAAAACCCGTTTATCAAACTTACAGTGTAGTCGTTATTGATTAAAGGATTCATATTGCCGACATCGGCGGAGATGGAAGTAATAATCCGGTCGCCGGGCGTGGCGTTCCGGTCGTAAAACTCCAAATTGGATATTTTCTCCGGAGATTTTTCTTCTGCCGTCGCGCTTGCCGGTTGAACCGCAGTAGCCGCCGCCGCAGTCATTCCTTTATTCTTCATTTGCTGCAGCGTGTCACTCATTTCCGACAACTTTTTCTGCATGTCCATATAATCAAAATGCACCCGGTCAACCGCGTTGATCAGAATCACGCCCAACAGAATCACCGCCATGACCAGGATCGTGGCAATTATATTCAAATAAAAGTTTCGATTCATAATTTAATGCCTCTTTGTGCTCCGCGTTAATCGTTTCCACATAATATACCTCCCTGCATGAATTTGAAAACCGGAAATAAAAAAATTCCGTTATGATACTGGCCATCTGAACAACAGAATACCGTTCCCATAATTCCCATTCCTCTCATAATTTTCCTTCTTTGCTTTCCGGCCCATGCAGCCAGTCACCGCAACATTTTGGACACCGGCACGCTTCCCGCAGTTGCGGGTGACGCCACCGTCCGAGACAGACAGGTCGGACACCCGCCTCCCACATTTTGGACACCGCCTCGTAGATTCTGGACACTCGACTCCGAGTCGTTGGAGTGTCCTTGTGCGGAACGGTTCCGGTGTAGTGTTCTCGCTCTGCGAGAGAGGTTCCGGTCTGCCGTCCGAGACGGACGGCGCTACAACAAAGCCATTTTGGACACCCCGTCCGAGACGGACGGCACTACACCAAAGCCATTTTGGACACCCCCGTCCGAGACGGACGGCGCTACACCAAAGCCATTTTGGACACCCCCGTCCGAGACGGACGGCGCTACACCAAAGCCATTTTGGACACCCCCGTCCGAGACGGACGGCACTACAACAAAGCCGCGTCTTGGACATCCTCTGAGCATATTTTGGACACATGTGCCCACTCCCATTCTCCCCATTCTTCCCATCAGTCTTAAAAAACATTTTGGACATTTTGGACACTTGTTGTGCAAGACCGTTTTTCCTTTTTTCACAATTCACCAGTTACCATTCACATTCTTTACATTTCCGAGATTTTGGAGACCGCTTTGAGGCTGTTGTTATTTTGTTTTCTCATTTTCAATTCTCAATTTTCCATTTTCAATTGTGTGTCCGGTTAAGATTTTCGTTAACTGATACCATTTTTGCCTTCCGTTCCAGTCCGACCATTTTGGACACCACATCCCCTCATTTGGGACAGGTCGGACTAGTCGGACAGCTCGGACACCCGCCTCGCAGATTCTGGACATCCCCGCGCCTCATCTTGGACACTGGCTCCACTCAACGGTTTTATGAGACTTATGGGGGCGCCTATGATTTTAGACACAACTCCGTATCCTTCCCATTCTTCCCATCGGCATTGGCCGATAGCATCGCGCATTTCCGAGACATAGAGAGCCATTGAACAGAACGGTTTCATTTTTCAACTATTCACCAGTCACCTAATTGTCTCTACATATATAGTGATTTTGTCAATAAGAACGGAGAGAACAGGCTCGAATAAAGCTTTTTCCCGGCACATTATTTTTGCAGCCGGAATGAACTATTTCTGTAAAATAATTAATTTGCCAGTTGAAAATGAATCAATAATAAGTTATTATTAAGATATAACATAATTAAATAGTGTAATATAATAATAATGAAACCTATTGACGAAGAACGGCTTTATCAGGCGTTGAAATTACTGGAGGAACTTCTGGGAATCGCCCATGCCCCGCATTTTGAATTGGTCATCTGCGGCGGTTCGGCGTTGATTGCTACCGGGCTGGTCCGCAGAACCACCAGGGATGTGGATGTTGTGGCGATGCTCAAGGGAGATATGGAATTAGCCGATCCGGAGCCGTTTCCGGCCATACTTGAACAGGCGGCACGGAAGGTTGCGGCCAGCCTTGGCTTGCCGCACGATTGGCTGAATTGCGGCCCATGCGACCTTTTTCGCATGGGACTGCCGGAAGGATTTGTCGGGCGTCTGGAAAAACATGGCATTGGGCCATGCCTGACAGTCCATTTTATCGGCAGACTGGATCAGATTCATTTCAAACTATACGCTTCAGTTGATCGCGGCGGGTATCATATTGATGATCTGTTGGCCTTGCACCCAGCCGACGAGGAACTGGTTGCCGCTGCTCAATGGTCAATGAGCCATGATGTCTCGGAAGGATATGTGCTGCTGTTAAAAGAACTGTTACGGAGAATTGGCTATGGCAATGCCGCCGAAAGAATTTAGAGATCACTTTTTGGAATCGCTGCTGGACCTTTTGTGGCGGCAATGGTCGGCGCTGGGCGTGAGCGGTTACGGCAAAGCGCAAAATTCCGTAGTCATCGATCCCGAGGCGCTGCTGATTTTCAGTTGTTCAATCTGCCGTTACGATCAGCGGCTGTTTGATGCAATGCTTGACTGGCTGGACAAAAACGAACGCTTTATCAACATCCAAAGATTGCGGACCATGATAAGCAAGGAAAAGTTTGCCGCCGCCGACATCCTGGCCGCCGTTGCGGCATGCATGGCGGACAAAAACCCGACTCCGAAGTGGCGGCGCCTGGCCGATGCCGTCGAACGGGCTGCGGATAAAAACAGCGGCAGTTTGTTCTTTTTGAAAAATGGCGACCCCATGCCGGTGTTGGGAAAGGAAGATGCTGTTTTCCGGCAATACGGGTATCTGCGCAGTCCGGTGGAAAACCGCAACCGGGCAATCGCATTTCCACCATACTCGCCCGAAACGCTGCTGCTGCAAATGCGCGCGTTGTTTGGTATCGGCGCCAAAAGCGAGACTTTGCTATACCTGCTTCTCAATGAAAAAGGCGCTATTCAGGACATTGCATCAAATACCTATTATTCCTGGCGTTCGATTCAGGATGCGCTGTTTGAGATGGGACATTCCGGCCTGCTTTACTTTCCGGAAAGCAAACGCGGACGGTTTTACCGTCTGGACGGCAAACCATGGCTTGATATCCTCCTCCGGGAACATCAGAAAAAAATACGATGGATCTGCTGGCCGCCGTTATTCCGGGCATTTGAACTGATATGGGAAAAATTCAATAATCCTGAATTTCTGGAATCGTCTCCATTGGCGCAAACCGCCGAACTGGGAGAACTCATGCGGACCGACATCGCCGACCGGATGGAACGTGCCGGCTTGGGAAGTCTGATTACTAATTACGGCGCTGACGCCGAAGAAGCATATCTCGAATCATTCCAGACGAATATTGATAACTCGTTGCGAGAAGTATCATAACTCTTTATGGTCAAAATCAGTAATATTGCGCAATTCGCTACCGGAGTTCTCCCGGCAGTTTGACAGAGTGTTGTTTAACCATGCAAATTGAAACCCTTGCTTTGAAATTGCAAGGTGAATTATGTCATATTTTGTTCTAATTGTCAACCGTAAAATAAGTAATTCAGGTGGAAAAATAGGCATGTTTCAAAAAGGGGTTAGCGATAGTTGACACTTTTTAAGATGCCGCCATTGAGAACCGTAGGCTCGAATCATGTTGTAGGGACGGATTTTAATCCGTCCGCCATCCCCCGCACAATTTGAGAGCCGTAGGCTCGAA
>CAIKZE010000220.1 GCA_903831825.1 uncultured Lentisphaeria bacterium
AAACGTTTCGGCAACTGGGGTAAAGCGCTCCAGTCTGCCGGAGTGGATTATAAGAGTGTCCGTTTACGCCGGAGCATGACGAAATCGGATATCAGGAAAGAAGTTCTGGCTTTATTCCGTCGCGGAGAGTCGCTGTCCTATATGCACATGAAAAAGAATTACCTGTACTTGCAGGCTGTGGCAATGCGGAAGTTGGGTGATGGCAGTTGGGCCAGAGCGAGGCGGGAATGCGGGATTCTGACCAATTATCGGCTGCAACGAGAAAAGCGTAGTGAGTAATGAAATGAGTGATCCCGGCGACATGCTATTCCGGCGAATGCGGCAGAGACAGAACCGGCAGGGAGAAGAATAGGCTGAGGCAGAACAGAAAGGAGTTCCCGGGAGGTGCTTGATGCACCTTCCAGGAGCTCAGTTTTATCGGGGATCAGGCGGAAACGTGAAAGCTGGTTAAATTATATTGAAGCCATTTAGAGTTGCGCGAAGCCTAGTATTCCTTGACGATGACGGCAGCGAGGACGCTGCAAAATGGACGCTCAAGGTAAGGCTGCTGGATGAGGTTTTGATCGTCTTTAAGCCTCTTCCGGACAAGATGAAAAATGCATTGAACATAAAAGTTATATATGGCTGAAAATGGATGATCAGCGTTTTGCTGACAATTCGACGGATTCCACAGCCCGAGACACAAAATATTGTACATCAGTAATTTGTTATTTCTGTGGCTGATTACGGGATATTTAATGGCATCGGCAAACCGGCAAAGGTGCGATTTTACTGACCTGCCGGATATCGGAACATGCGGCCGAGTCATTCGCGCTTAAATCGCTGTTTCCGTGCAAATTCGTAGACTGGCTTGATGGAGGTTGTAGAAAATATTTACATTAACAATTTGACTTGATCATTGCATCAAGTTATTTTCTATGGTATTGGCGTTTTATATTGTTAAATTTATAACTGTCAGTGCCGACTGAAAATGTCCAGATTTCGCCGACAGCCAAGAATATAACCACGGGAATGCAACAATTTCTTGATAAGATAATGATGAACTTCATTTGCAACCGGAGAGTTCATTCAAGCTCAGTATATCGGAATGCGTGCACTTGGTCATAAAGGCCCAGTAATATGGTAATAAAAGGAGATTTTGTATGAGCGATCAGAACGAAAAACCTGTAGCTTCGCCAGAGCAGATCACCGAGTATCTCAAGAACGGCAAGAACGGATTCATTTTTACCGACAATATTCCGGAGGACATGAATCGGCGACGAGAGATTGTCATGGAAGCCCGTGCGTCGATTCTGATTGACGCGCATTGTACCAGCGGACGGTTTCCTACTTTTATGAAAAACGGGCGGCATATAGAAGGGGGCTGGGTGTTTACGTTGCCACAGCCGTTTGTTTATAAAACCACAATACCTGTCCCATACGAAAAAGACATCATCATCGAATGGTCATTCAGTGAATTTGCCGTTTATTCTGATAATATCCTGAAGCCTGATGATTACGGCCAAACTTCCCGCTGGCGACTGTTTATAAACAAAAATTTAAGCGATCACATTACCAATGAACCAACTAAATCCCCTGTAAGAAACGATATTATTAAGATTCAAAAAGAATTTACTGACGCTTATGGTTCTCTGTGGCAACTATGCAAAGATATCACCCCTTATAACACGCCTGAAAAGGCGTGCCGGTTCTTTGGCAATGCACCTTTCCCGTTTGCGCCATTGAAGCTGAATAGCGCTACGTCACGCCCTGATATTTTTCATGATCAAACGAAGGCGGCAAAAAAATATTTAGCTGACTTTATAATAAAGAACGATGATAAATGTAGCGAAGAAATTTCAATTCAACAGTGCTTGAGCGAAGCAGTTGAAAAATCCCAAGAGCAGTTCATCGTTTCCGACATATACAGCAAACGGTACCAAAACTGGCTCAAGATGGTTTATACTTTCAAGAACGAGTACGGCGAGCCGATTATGAAGGTCGCTAAACTGTACGATACGGAGTCGCAGACAAAATCCCTCATCCCCATGACAATGTGGATGCGGAATAATTCGACTACGGATCAACTTTTCTGTGTGCCGTTACCGGAAGAGAAACAGCCGCTTTATAACTTGGACCAGCTAAAAGCGGACGAGTTATCGCCGGTGATTCTGACCGACAGTATTGAGCTTGCTGACGCCAATCAGATGGAAGGCGTTATTTTCACGAGTTTCATCTGCGATCCCGGGCAAAATGATCAGGTTGACTGGTCGCCGTTGCTGAACCGAACCGTTTACTATCTTGTTACCAACCACTCCGGGAGTTTGCTTGAACGTGAACCTGCTCTCTTGCTTGCATCTGCGTATTTAAAAGCCAAGACCCTTGCCGAATATCTGGAAGAAAAAGAAGATATCGAATTAAAGTTCATTCAACTGAAGGTAAATTATTCTGTAACCCGACATTATGCCTCGATTGGCGATATCTTGACGCACTACCGGGATAAGGAACCAGTTGTTAATGTGGAAAGCGTGAAGATTTTTGAAGACGAAGAATCGTTTGAGTTACAATATAAAAAAGCCGTCGAGGCAATCAACACTAAGGATCGACACAAAAACAAAATCACATTTTCTACTGCCCGGCTCCCTCTGCTCTTGGCATGATGGTGTAGTTCCACTTTCCAAGCGTATCGTTGTGGATCACGGCTAGTTTTTTTAACTCAGCCTTAGTCGCCTT